>CAJAXU010000487.1 GCA_903948045.1 uncultured beta proteobacterium
CAGTCTTCCACACGGTGCACTTTGCCGCCGCCGGCAGTGATCATGCCCTTGTAACGCTCCAGCATGGCTGGAACTTGTTCGCTCTGGTCCGGATGGATCATGAGGATGATTTCGTAATGACGCATTGATACTCCTTGTGGATAGCCCCAATTCGGGCGGGTAAACCACCCTCAGCGTCTACTTGAGGTGTGGTAAGGCGAAGCCCATGATTATATGCCACTGGCTGGAACAGCCCCAACTCTAGGCACCCAGGGTCTAGCGGGCTAAGGCCTCATCGCGGCGCGACAACAGGCTCAGCAGCACAATCACTGCCACCCCTGCAGACACACCAAAAACACCGGCCGAGACGGGCTGGATACCAAACCACAGGCCGCTGCCGCTCAGACCCAGGACCGCCCTGGCAAGTGGCGCATTGGCCACCATGTAATAGACCGTCAGCCCCAAGCCGACCAGCATGCCTGCGGTGGCGGCCTGACGGGTTGTGCGCCGCCAGAAGATGCCGAGCACCATGGCCGGTACGAAAGCGGCCCCAGCCAGCGAAAAGGAAGCTGACACCAGGAACAAAATGTCAGCCGGACGCTGAGCCGCCACGTAGGCGGCCATCAGGGCGACGATCAGCAGGGCAAACTTGGACAGCATCACACGGCGCACTGCACCAGCGCGGTTGGTCTCACCCTGATAAAAACAGTCGTGGGCAAGGGCATTGCCGATGGTCAGCAAGAGGCCGTCGGCCGTCGAGAGCGCTGCCGCCAATCCGCCGGCCGCCACCAGGCCCGACACCACATACGGCAGGCCGCCGAGCTCTGGGGTGGCCAACATCACAATGTCCGGGCCGAGCTTGAGTTCGGCAAACTGCAGGATATGGTCGCCATTGACGTCATTGACAGAAATCAGGGACGGGTCCACTTTGGCCCACTGCGCAATCCAGATCGGCAGGTCATCGAAATGCTGTCCGACCAGTTGGCTCATGATCTCGAACTTGACCAGCACTGCCAGCGCCGGTGCCGAAATGTACAAAATCGCAATAAAAAACAGTGACCAGCCGACCGATGTACGCGCCTCTGCCACAGAAGGGGTGGTGTAGAAACGGGTGAGCAAATGGGGCAGGCCAGCGGTGCCGACCATCAGGCAAAACATCAGGGCCAGGAAGTTGCGGCGCGACAAGTCATAGGCCTCGCGCTCCGTTGGGCTGCCCTGCGGGTCTCCGGCAAAGGGCTTGCTATGGGGCGGCATGCCCGCCAAGGGTTTGGCCCGCTCCAGGTTCTCGTTCAGGGCCCGGGTCCAGAGATCGCGCGCCGCCTTGGCGTCGCGCGGCAACGCGGACAGTTCGCGCCGGGCAGTCACCAGCACGGTCTCATCCACCTTTTGCTCCTGCAGCAGCCGAATTTTTTCACGCAGCGCCCTGCGCTCGGCATCCAGGGCAGCGTCGACATCGCGCAATTTGGACGCGTAATTGCTGGCTCTGCGGGCGTACTCGCCAGTCACCTCGAGCTCGGCCGGTGAGTTGGCAAGCTGCTGCTCAAGGACCGCGATTTTTTGCAGCTGCTGCCCATAAACAAAGGGCGCCAGGGGATTGCCCAACTGCTTGTAGGCCAGCCAGGATACGGGAATCAAAAATGCCAGGATCAGCACCACATACTGCGTGACCTGCGTCCAGGTCACGGCCCGCATGCCGCCTAGAAATGAACACACCAGCACGCCCCCCAGACCCAGCAGTATGCCGATTTCGAACGCCACCCCCGTCAGGCGGGACGTGATCAGCCCGACCCCGTAAATCTGAGCCACCACATAGGTGAACGAGCAAAGCACTGCGGCCAGCGCCGCGATGAGGCGCGGCCAGCGGCCACCAAATCGCAGACCGAAGTAGTCAGGGATGGTGTACAGCCCAAGTTGCCGCAGGTAAGGGGCCACCAGCAGGGCCACCAGGCAAAAACCGCCGGTCCAGCCCAACACATAGACCAGGCCGCCCGGCTGGGATTCGCTGCCAGAGAAGCCCTGCAAATACAGGCCGCCAGCCATGCTGATGAAAGACGCCGCACTCATCCAATCCGCAGCTGTGGCCATGCCGTTGTACACCGGCGGAATCGTGCGACCCGCCACGTAATATTCGCCAGCGTCAGAAGTTCGGCTGTAGATCCCGATCCCCGCATACAGGGCGATGGTGGCAAACATGAAAATGGCGCCGACCCAGCCTTTCTTCAGGCCCCAGCGTTCAGCCAACGCCAAGGCGAGCACAAACAGCAACAGGCACACCACGTAGCCGGCAAACCGACGGTGCAAACGCCGCTTGTAGGCGAGGTACGCCTCATCGACCGACGCCCGGTCGACATCTCGTCTATTGGCAACCCAGGCGAAACCGGCCACCACAGCAATAAAAATGAACACACTGCCCTGGGCCGCCAGCCAATAGCCGACCGGCCAACCCGCCACACTGGCGCGCAGATCTCGGGCAAAAAACACCACGCCGAACGACGCGGCAAACCAGATGCTCAACAGCCAGACATGCCAGCCTAAACCTGTGCGGCTGGGTTGGCGCTCCAGTGTTTGCGGCGATGCTTGGGCCATGCCGTCATCATGGCACCGGCTGCGGCCCGATGACATAGGTGTTTGCTAGGGGGCTGCGAGCTGTTGCCAGGTTGCGACCACAGAATCCGGGTTCAGCGAGATGGAGGAAATACCAGCCTGACTCAGCCACTGCGCGAAGTCTGGATGGTCGCTGGGACCCTGACCACAGATGCCGATGTACTTGCCCTGCGCCTTGCATGCGTCGATGGCCATGGTGATGAGCGCGGTCACCGCCGGGTCGCGTTCGTCGAAATCGGCCGCCAAGAGCGCCAGGCCAGAATCCCGGTCCAGACCAAGTGTGAGCTGGGTGAGGTCATTCGAACCGATAGAAAAACCGTCGAAAAACTCAAGAAACTCGCGGGCCAGAATGGCATTGCTGGGAATTTCGCACATCATGATGAGCTGCAGACCGTTTTCGCCGCGTTGCAGACCATGCGCAGCCAACAGACCGGTCACCTTGCGCGCCTGCGCCAAAGTACGCACAAACGGGACCATCACCTGAACATTGCTCAAACCCATATCCTGTCGCACGCGTTTGAGGGCTTCGCATTCCATCGCGAAGGCTTCACCAAACCCTTCGCTAAGGTAGCGCGCCGCACCGCGAAAGCCCAGCATCGGGTTTTCCTCCTCGGGTTCATAGCGGCTGCCACCAATCAGCTTGCGGTACTCGTTGCTTTTGAAATCTGACAACCGGACGATGACCGGCTTGGGCCAGAAGGCGGCGGCAATCGTTGCCACGCCCTCTGCCACCCGATCCACATAGAAGGCGCGCGGTGAGGCGTGACCCCGCGCCACCGATTCGACTGCTTTTTTCAGGTCGGCATCGATGTTCGGATAGTCCAGAATAGCCTTGGGATGCACGCCGATGTTGTTGTTGATGATGAACTCCAGCCGCGCCAGACCAACACCGGCGTTGGGCAGCTGGCAAAACTCGAAAGCCAGCTGGGGGTTGCCAACATTCATCATGATCTTGACGCTGACGTCGGGCATCTCGCCGCGCTGCACCTCCGACACCTCGGTTTCGAGCAAGCCGTCGTAAATGAAACCGGTGTCGCCCTCGGCGCAACTCACCGTGACCAGCATGCCGGTCTTGAGCACCTCGCTGGCATGGCCACAGCCGACCACCGCCGGAATACCCAGCTCGCGAGCAATGATGGCGGCATGGCAGGTTCGCCCACCTCGGTTGGTGACGATCGCTGCGGCGCGCTTCATGACCGGCTCCCAATTCGGGTCGGTCATGTCGGTCACCAACACATCGCCCGCCTGCACCTGGTCCATGTCGGCAATGTTGTGGATGACCCTCACCGGACCAGTGCCGATCTTCTGACCGATCGCCCGGCCCTCCACAATGACCGCGCTCTTGCCCTTGAGCTTGTAGCGGTACTCGGCCTTGCCGGCCGCCTGGCTCTTGACTGTTTCGGGTCGGGCCTGCAGGATGTAAAGTTCGCCATCAAGGCCGTCTTTGCCCCACTCGATGTCCATCGGGCGGCCGTAGTGCTGCTCAATCACCAGCGCCTGCGCCGCCAGCGCTTCCACGTCGGCGTCGCTTAGCGAGTAGCGGTTGCGCATTTCGGTCGGTACGTCGACAGTTTTCACCAGTTTGCCGCTTTGCGCCTGCTCGGCCGGTGATGCGAACTGCATCTGGATCAGCTTGGAGCCCAGGCTGCGACGGATCACGGCCCGATTACCGGCCTGTAACATGGGTTTGTGGACATAAAACTCGTCGGGGTTGACAGCGCCCTGCACCACCGTCTCGCCCAGGCCGTAGCTGGACGTGATAAAGACCACCTGATCGAAGCCGGACTCCGTGTCAATGGTGAACATGACCCCGGCTGCGCCCAGATCGGAGCGCACCATGCGCTGGATGCCGGCGCTCAAGGCCACGTGCTGGTGCGCGAAACCCTTGTGCACACGGTAGCTGATAGCCCGGTCGTTGTAGAGCGAGGCAAACACCTCGCGGATTTTGTGGAGGACGTCGTCGATTCCGGTCACGTTCAAGAACGTTTCCTGCTGGCCGGCAAACGAGGCGTCAGGCAGGTCTTCAGCCGTGGCCGAGGACCGCACCGCAAATGAGGCTCCGGCATTTGCCCCGCTGAGCGCGATAAAGGCCGCCCGGATCGCCGCTTCCAGCTCAGTCGGAAACGGTTGGGCCTCAACCATCGCGCGGATTTGAGCGCCCACCTGGGCCAGCGCCCTGACGTCGTCGGTGTCGAGACCGGCTAACAAGCGGTTGATGCGGCCATCCAGGTCGGCAAAGCCGAGAAACTCACGAAAGGCGTGGGCCGTGGTGGCAAAGCCGGTCGGCACCTTGACGCCGGCCGGCAGTTGGGAAATCATCTCGCCGAGGCTGGCGTTTTTGCCACCGACCGCCTCGACATCGGTCATCCTCAGATTCTCAAACGGAACGACCAGGGCGGTCGGGCTGAAAAGTGCAGGCATTGAAAAACTCCAGAAGTTAAAAGCGGTGTGCCAGGGGGAAAGAGCGCTTCTGGGGCGCTGGCCATGGCTATGCGGGCGGCCTGACGGGCAGAATTTTC
>CAJAXU010000488.1 GCA_903948045.1 uncultured beta proteobacterium
AGATAGCGTGTCTACCAATTTCACCACGACGGCGGCTTTCAGGAGTCCGGATGGCATGAGGCGCCAAATGGCGAATTGCTCTCCGGAAACAACTAGAGTTTACCCTGAAAACAGCTGGTTTCCTTGACGTTCAAAGGGTATTTCAAGAGCATTACTTCGATGGAATTTGCGCTGCGCCAGAGGCTGGCAAAACAGGTGCAGAGGCCACAGCAGCAGGCGCTGAAACAGCAGCCCCCTGCAGCACGCTGCCCGACGGTGCAGCAGGCCGGGCCATACCGAAATAGGCCAGCAGCAGCGTACAGACAAAGAAGATGGTGGCCAGCACAGCCGTACTGCGCGACAGGAAATTGGCGCTGCCGGTAGCCCCAAACAGACTACCTGAACCACCGCTGCCAAAAGCAGCACCCATATCAGCACCCTTGCCATGCTGCATCAGGATCAGGCCCATCATGGCCACCGCCGACAGCATTTGAACAGCGAGAAGAATAGTCAGCAAGATACTCATGAATTACTCCGAAAAAGATAGCTTTGCAGAATGGCGTTAGCCCGCTGCAGCGATGATTGACAAAAAGTCTGGCACCTTGAGTGAGGCGCCGCCCACTAGGCCGCCATCGACGTCGGGCTGCGCCAGCAACTCAGCCGCATTGGCGGCGTTCATGCTGCCGCCATACAAAATGGCCACGCGGTCGGCCTGGGATGTCGCGGCCCTGAGTTGGGCGCGCAACAGGGCATGAACTTCTTGGGCCTGGTCCGCACTGGCGGTCTTGCCGGTGCCAATAGCCCAGACAGGTTCGTAAGCCACCACAATTTCACTGATGCAGTGCCCATTGACATGGATCACCGCCGCAAGTTGGCGTTTGACGACCGTCTCCGTGGCGCCGGCCTCTCGCTCAGCCAATGTCTCACCCACGCAGACGATGGGCGTGATGCCACAGGCCAACGCGCGCTGTGCCTTCAAAGCCACCAAGGCATCGGACTCGCCGTGGTACTGCCGCCGTTCCGAGTGACCCACCAAGCAATAGCGCACACCGAAGTCGCGCAGCATGGCAGCCGATACTTCCCCTGTGTAGGCGCCACCCTCGTGGGCTGACATGTCCTGCGCTCCCAGGTCGAGGCCACTACCCGCTAGCAGGCCCTGCACTTGGGCAAGATAAACGGAGGGGACGCACAGGGCGACTTGGCAAGCCACAGTCGGAGGCAGCCCCGAGCGAAGCGCCAAAACCAGAGCCTCGTTGGCGGCCAGGCTGCCATTCAACTTCCAGTTGCCAGCAATCAGCGTTTTCTTCATGCAGCACCCCAAGTCAGCACGATCTTTCCAACATGCTGGTTCGATTCCATCAGCTCATGCGCGCGCGCCGCCTCGGCAGCAGCGAAAGTACTATGAATCACTGGCTTGATGCGGCCCTGCTCGATCAAAGGCCAGACCTTTTGGCGCAAGGCCAGCGCAATGGCCGCCTTGAAAGCCAGCGGCCTAGGCCGCAGCGTGGAGCCGGTGATGGCAAGCCGTCGCCGCAACACCAACCCCGCATTGAACTCGCTCTTGACGCCACCCTGGACAGCGATCATCACCAATCGACCATCCTCGCTCAGGCATTCGATTTCTTTTGCGACATAGCTGCCGGCCACCATATCCAAAATAACATCTACGCCAGCGCCATTGGTCAGACGCATGGTCTCTTGCTGGAAATCATGGCTGCGGTAATTGATGGCATGGTCGGCGCCCAACGCCAGGCAGGCCTGGCATTTGGCATCGCTACCGGCTGTGACCAGCACATGGGCACCGAAGGCTTTGGCCATTTGGATCGCTGTGACGCCAATGCCGCTGGAGCCGCCCTGGATCAGGATGCGCTCGCCCGGCTGCAGATGAGCGCGGTCAAACACATTGCTCCAGACCGTGAAAAAAGTCTCGGGCAAGGATGCGGCCTCGATGTCACTCAGACCCTTGGGCACCGGCAGGCACTGCGGCACAGGCGCGACGCAGTACTCGGCATAGCCGCCACCCGCCACCAGCGCGCAAACCCGGTCACCTAAGGCCAGACCGGCCGCCGCCATGGCCTGGGCGTCGCCCTGCACAATGACACCCGCCAATTCGAGGCCGGGAATGTCGGAGGCACCTGGCGGCACCGGGTACAGGCCGGTGCGCTGCAAGACGTCGGGCCGGTTGACGCCGCTGGCGGCGACCCGGATCAAGACCTCACCGGCACCCGCCACCGGCATCGGGCGCTCGCCCAGCTGCAACACCGAGGGCGCACCAAAGGCCGAGATTTCAACTGCTTTCATGGTCATATCAGCCGATAGCCCTTGTCCCGCTTGGACCAGGCGCTATCATTTTCATATCAAGGCAGAAGCCGCTCAAGCGTGGTCGCCGTGCTGGGTCGGACGATCCAGCAGCACCTTCATGGACAGCTTGATGCGGCCCTTTTCGTCGGTTTCCATGACCTTGACCTTGACGATCTGGC
>CAJAXU010000489.1 GCA_903948045.1 uncultured beta proteobacterium
AGGCCCAGCGGGTAGCCCGAGCCGTCCCATTTCTCCTGGTGCGCATAGGCAATCTCCTTGGCCATGGTTAAAAAATCCACCTTGGCGCCGATCAATTGCTCGGCGTGCTCGATCATGTCGCGGCCGAGGGTGGTGTGGGTCTTCATGATGGCCATTTCATCGGCATCAAACCGGCCGGGCTTGAGCAAAATGCGGTCCGGGATACCGACCTTGCCAATGTCGTGCAGCGGCGCCGAGCGGAACAGCATGTCGATGTTGCTGTCGGTCAAGAAAGCGGCAAAGCGGGGGTGCTGCTGCAATTGCCGGCTTAGGGCGCGTACATAGTGCTGGGTGCGCCGGATGTGGTTGCCGGTCTCGGTGTCGCGGGTTTCTGCCATGGCGGTGAGGGCGACGATGGTGACGTCTTCCGTGGCTTTGACCTGTCTGGTGCGCCTTTTAATATCCTGCTCCAGCAGCTGGTTGACATGGCTCAAGACAGTTCCACCGGCTTGCCGGGCCAGTTGTGCCTTGACCCGGGCCACCTGAATGGCCAGTGGCGCGCTGAGCGCGATGTAATCGATGGCGCCACTCGCAAAGCCCCTTAGCTCGTCGGCGGTGGCCAGCTGCCGGCTCAGCATGATGACCGGAATGCGCTGCGTGACAGCGCCCTGCGTCAGCCGGAGGCACAAGCCATGGCTGTCAGTGCCGGGCAGGTCACCGTCGAGCAGGATCAGGTCGGGCAGCGCCCCATTGGCCAGGCGGGGGACGTCCAGGCCGCTGGGGGCGATGGCTTCCAGTATGCACAGGGGCTGCAAGGCCTGCGCCAGCGGCGACCGGTCTGCAGGTGGCTCTGCCAGCAGCAGGACGCTCGGCTTGAGGGGTGGGTAAATGTCCATCTCAGCCCAGAGTTGACGGCACTGCTGCGGCCTGCGCCGGCAGCTCGGCGGCCGGGGCATCGGCTACTGGAAACAGCAGGGTGACCGCGGTGCCCTGTTGCGGTGCGCTGCTGATGCTGATCTGCCCATTCAGCAGGCCCATGATCTCGCGGGTGATGCTCAGGCCAAGGCCATTGCCGGGGACGGCACCGGTCTTGTCAGCCCGGTAAAAGCGTTCATAGACCCGGCTCAGCTGCTCGCTGGTCATGCCGATGCCGGCATCACGAATCACCAGTCCCACCAGCGCCCGACCGCTGACCGGGTGCTGGCTGGGCTCTGCGGCGCTGATGCTGATCGCTGTGCCGGGGCCAGAGTACTTGTAGGCATTGGAGAGCACGTTGTCCAGCACCTGGCGGACTTTGCCGCGGTCGGCCTTACAGGGCAGTGGCGGCAGTGTCACCAGCGGGGCGTCGCGGCCCTTGGGCAGGGCGAAGGCGTGGATTACCTCAGCGAGCTGAGTGCTCAGGTCAAGGGTCTCGAACAACAAGCCCTTGCCGCCGCGCGCCTCAATGCGCGACAGGTCCAGCAGTTCGTCCAGAATCCCGGCCAGATGCAGCGACTGTCGCCAGATGATTTGTGCAAACTCCAGCTGGTCGGCCGGCTGCAGCGGGTGGGTGCAGAGAATCTCAGCGAAACCCACAATGCTGGCCATGGGCGTGCGCAATTCATGCGCGGCGGTGGCCAGGAACTCGGTTTTCATGTCCTCCACCATGGTTTCATGGGTGACATCGCGCATGTACAAGATCTGTGTCACGGTGGGCGCGTGGCTCAGCTGCAGGCTGACCCGCACTATGCGCCGGGGTGTGCTGGCCAACTCAATCACATCGCACGGGATGTCGCCTGTCTCTAGCGCGGCATGGCGCAGGGTGGCCAGGCTGCGAGGCGGGCGCTCCGGAATGCACAACTGACCCAGCCGAGTGGAGAAGTCGCCTTCGCTCAAGCCTTTCATTGCGGCAGCGTCCCAGCCTGTCATGGTGACGAAGGCCGGGTTGACATACTTCACCTTGTGGTGCTCATCAAAGGACACATAGCCGTCGGGGCTTAAACGGAAAATGGCGTCCAGCTGCGCTGTTCGGTCGCGGACCATGTCGCTGGCTCTTTGTTGTTCGGTCACGTCCCTGGCCAGGCCGGTGATAGTCACGGCTTGGCCGGTCGCGTTGCGTTGACTGACCCGTCCGTCAAGTGCCAGCCAGTTGTAGCTGTCAGGGCCACTGCGCACCCGGACCACCGCTCCTGCGCCCTCATCGGCGTCGTGCAGGGTTCTGGTCAGGCTATTCAGCAGGGTGTCCAGGTCTTGCGGATGAATGAGCGCCTGCCACTGCGCCTGATCCAGAAAGCTGTCGCCCTCCGGCAGCCCCACGAGGGCGGCCAAACGCTGAGACACATACAGGCGGGCCTCGGGGAGCTGCAATTCCCATTCGGCACTGGCGCTACCGATCAGGGCTAGGTTGAGGCGCGCCTCATTTTTGCGCCGGGCCTGCTCGCCGATTTGGCGTGCGTTCAGGGTGACATTGACCTGTTTCACATAAAGGTGCAGCCACACAGTGGCCAGCAGCAGCAGCAGACTGACCAGCACCACCAGGGCGCCGATCAGCAGCATGACCGGTTGGGCGATGTTGTTGATGCTCGACAGTGCAACCCCTTTCACCACCACCAGGTCGCTGGTGGTCAGTGCGCGCCAGACATAGAGGCGCTCCACGCCATCGCTGCCTGTCTGTATTCCGACGTGGCCGCCGCCCCCAGCCTTGGCCGCGCGAGCGATATGCTCGGCGATCGGTTCTGCGCTGCCGGGGTAACTCGCGCCCGTTTCAGTGACTCGCATCAGGACACGGCCATCCAGGCGCATGAGCAGGCTTTCGCTGTTGCTCATGTAGCGGCTCGACGCAAAAGCCTCTGCCAGCCGTGTCAGGTCGTAATGGGCGATGACAACCCCAAGAAAACGACCCCCGTTTGTCGTGATGCGCCGGCTCAGCGCCAGGCTCCAGATACCGGTTGAGTCATTTTTGATCGGGTCAGAGATCAGTGTTTGACCGGTGTTGCTGCGCTGATGCTGTGCAAAGGCCGCAGACCTGAGCTTGAGTTGCTCGGCGTCAAGCGCTTGCCCCAGCCAGAATGGCTGACCGTCAGCCTGCAGAATCACGAAGGGTTCCAAAGCGGTCAGGGTAGTCTTGAGGGCGATCCGCTGCGTCTCGCTGAAAGGATTAGTGGCTTTGATGTCGTCCAGTGCTTTGTAAATCCGCTCGCCATGGTTCAAATCGTGGCCGACGTGCGTAATGGCTTCGTCAGTGGATTGCTGCATGCTGGCCAGCACGCCGGACGTGGCAAAGTCGGCGACATCCATGCGCCGTGAATAAACAAATTGGTATTCAACGAGGGCCGCTGTCAGCACCAGGGTCAACATGCACCCCGCCATCATCCAGATCCACGTCAGCTGTCTGGACAGGGGTTTGCGAAGGAATCGGCCGCTCCAGCCAAGTCGATTGGCGCCACTGGTCGGCAGCGGCTTCGCCAGCATATGCTCAGCTCAGATTCAGTCGCAACCAGCTCAGCAGCTTGAGCGGGCTGAAAGGCTTGACAAAGTAGGCGTCGGCGCCGTGGGCCTTGCCGGCGCTCAGGTCGGTGGCCTGGCCGCGTGCGGTGACCATGGCCACGCGAATGTGCTTGAGCGCCGGGTCAGCCCGGATCGCGTCGAGTACCTGCAGGCCGTCCATGGCGCCGGGCATCATGATGTCCAGCAAGACGGCGTCGGGGCGCAGGCGCCGCACTGACTCGAAGGCGCTCTCGCCGTCTTCGGCTTCCAACACCTGGTACTCACTGCCTGCAGAAATGGCCAGCAGGCGCCGCATGTCGGCGTGGTCGTCAACAATCAGAATTTTTCTCATGGTGTCGGTACGCCGGTTTCAGGGGCGGGTGGGTTGGTAATCATGTTCATCAGAAAAGCGATTTCTTCGCCCGACACGTCGGCGGCGCTGTCGGGCCGGAACATCAGTGAGGCGAGGTCGCGGGCGTAGGCTTCGGCTTGTTGCGAGGTTGGGCAGTCCACACATTCTGGGCGTCGCTGCAGCTCACCGGCGGCACCGGTGGGCAACAGCAGGGTGAAGGCGGCAATGCCCGGG
>CAJAXU010000490.1 GCA_903948045.1 uncultured beta proteobacterium
ACAGCCGCGGAGCCGAATGCCCCGCCGCCCTGATCAGAAGAAGTGCCTGCGCACTACGAATTAGTTTTGACTTGAGCAAAGAGCAACCATGAAAAACGCCACCTTCCGCCAACTCCGCGTCTTCAGCGAAGTAGCCCGCCAGCTGAGCTTCGCCAAGGCCGCCCGTGCCCTGCACCTGACGCCGCCCGCCGTCACCATGCAGGTGCGCGAGCTAGAAGGCCATGTGGGCATGCCGCTGTTTGACCGCAGCGGCCGCAGCGTGACGCTGACCACCGCCGGTGAGTACATGCTGGTCTACACCCGCAAGATGCTGGCCACCCTCAAAGACGCCGAAGACACCGCCGCCCGCCTGCTCAAGCTCGAGGTGGGCACACTCACCATCGGCATGGTCAGCACCGCCAAGTATTTTTTGCCGCACCTGCTGGCCCAGTTCCGGCGCGAGCACGAGGGCATCGAGATTCGGCTGGCGGTGGGTAACCGCGAGCAGCTGGTGCAGATGCTGCATGCCAACGAGGTTGACATCGCCATCATGGGCCGCCCGCCCAAAGAGCTGGCCACCCGCGCCGAACCCTTTGCCGCGCACCCCCATGTGTTCGTGGCGCCGGTCGGCCACCCGCTGACGCTGGCTGGCCCGCTGGCGCCCGAGGCGCTGCGTGGCCAGGGCTTCATCCTGCGCGAGGAGGGCTCGGGCACGCGCGCTGCGGTCGAGAAGTTTCTGCTGCAAGCCCGGGTCGAGCCGCGCGTCACGATGGAGATGGCCAGCAACGAGACCATCAAGCAGGCCGTGATCGCCGGCATGGGCCTGAGCTTTCTGTCATTGCACACCCTCGGGCTGGAGCTGGACAACCGGCTGATTGCGCTGCTGCCGGTCGAAGGCGCGCCGGTGGTCCGCGCCTGGAACGTGGTGCACACCCTGGCCAAACTGCTGTCACCCGCAGCCGAGGCCTTTCGCTACTTCGTGCTGGAGCATGGTGAAGACTACCTGCGTGAGCATTTTGGGCGGCATATGGCGCTGGCGGGGCCAGTGTGAGTCCCCTGTGATTCGGCTCTGCCCCGGGCTGTGCCGAGCTTCAATTTAGATGGGCACTTCTTCACTTTCGGCATCGTGCTATTTGCCCTGAGTGCACCCGTTTTTCACCGATCGTTGGCGACTAATGGTTTCAATTGTTTGAAGGTACTTGTCTATCACAATCCGTTCGTCAAACTGTCGTTCCATCTTGGCTCGTCCACGCGCGCCCATCAAGGCACGCTGTGCGTCAGTCAGCGCCAGCATTCGCTCCATTTTCGCTGCCAGGTCAACACCGTCCCGCACCCGGCAGAGATAACCTGTCACCCCATCCTCCACCACGTCGCGACAACCCACCGCTTCAGTGGTGATGATGGGGCGACCCATAGCTGCAGCTTCCAGCAAGCTGCGAGGCGTGCCCTCTCGGTAGGATGGCAGCACGATGCAGTCTGCCTCAGCGATGTTAGGTCGCACGTCGCTGCTCACACCTAAGTACGTGACGTGCCCTTGTGCCACCCAGGCATCCAACTGTGTTTTGGAAATGCCCGACGGGTTTTGAGTGTCCACAAATCCGAGCAAGCAGCATTCGACCTTTGGCCATCGTTGACGAATTAATTTGGCAGCTTCCAGGTATTCAGCCAATCCCTTATCCCACAACAAACGGGCAACCAGCAAAAACCGAAATTTGTCTCCGCTGGCGCCACTGGCAGACATGGCAGCTAGGCGGAACCGGTCCAGATCTATCCCGGAGCCCGGTAATACCTGCGTTGCGTCAGACAGTACCAAGCCATTTGCAATGAACAATTTTTGATCATCCTGATTTTGGAAAAAAACGCTGGCAGATTTCCTCAATGAAACTTTGTACATACTGCGTACAAGCCGTGCCATCCAACCATTGCGGATAAAAACCGAGCCGAGTCCGGCAATATTGTTAATCACTGGAATGCCCAGGCAATGCGCAGCCAGCGAACCGTACACATTCGGCTTAACGGTGTAGCCAAGGTACAGCCCCGGTTGTTCGCGTCTTAGGCATCGCCAATAACGCCACAGCAGCAGCAGGTCTTGTCCCGGGTGCGTACCCCATTGGTCCATCGCAATCGGCACAAACCTGCAACCCAAAGTGGCCAAGGCGGGGGCATAGTTGTCTGCCGGTGCAATTGCCACAACTTCGTGGCCTTGCCTCACAAGTGCCCGGATCAAGCCGGCTCGGAAATTGAGGAGATTCCAGGCCGTATTCAGGCTGATGATGATTTTCATGAAGTACCAGCCTTTTCATTTTCAAGCCAGGACTGAAACATCAAGATGTCCCACAGGTGATATTGCCAATTCCTGGTGCCGGCCAGGTGCTCCGCCCATTTTTGACGGATCGGTGCCGGATCAAAAAACGCCTCCTCAGTTAAGCGGCGCTGGTCTAGCAGCGCCTCAGCCCAATCGCGAAGCGGGCCACGCAACCACTCGCCTATCGGCACAGCAAAGCCCATTTTGGGCCGCTCGATCAGGGCAGGGGGTACATGGCGGTAGAGTACCTGGCGCAATGCCCATTTGCCGACCCCATCGCGGAGTTTCATCGCTTGGGGTAATCGCCACGC
Organism: uncultured beta proteobacterium; assembly: GCA_903948045.1. GTDB lineage: Bacteria > Pseudomonadota > Gammaproteobacteria > Burkholderiales > Burkholderiaceae_C > Rhodoferax. Next base: position 2,596 of record CAJAXU010000490.1, read on the forward strand.
GAATTCCACGACGCGGTGGTCCAAAAACGGCACACGCCCCTCCAGCGATACGGCCATGGCCGCGCGGTCCAGTTTCACCAAGATGTCGTCTGGCAAATAGCTCATGGCATCCAGTGCCATCATGCGTTGAACGTCGTCTAAGCCCGCAAGGGGCAGCGCGGTGCTGGTAAGTAAAGTCGAGGGCTCGATGCCTCCGAGCACCACACTAGATGGATCATCCCAATGCGAAACCAGACTTCTGTAAAGCTCGTTCAAGCTGTCAGTAGTTAAGACCTTGGCTCCTTTGTGTAATTTGCCCCCGGGGTCGCTGTACCTTAAGCTAGCCGGTAACGCTCTCATCAGTGGCCGGAGCAGCTTGTTCCACTGCTCCGGCGGGAAGGCCGTCAACATACTTGCGGCCCAACGTCGCGTGTTGGCAGGAAAGGCCCCTAGCTTCCGCCACAATTGGCTGGCCATTAGATAACGGTTGTATCCGCAAAACAGCTCGTCGCCCGCGTCGCCCGAGAGCGATACCGTAACGTGCTCACGGGCCAGCTGTGCCACTAGAAATGTGGGGATCTGGGACGAATCAGAAAACGGTTCGCAGTAGATGGTCGGCAAGCGCGGAATCACATCCATTGCCTGTCGAGCAGATACATACAGTTCATGGTGGTCCGTTCCTAAATGGACTGCGACCGACTTGGCGAACAGCGCTTCGTTATAGCCAGCTTCATGAAAGCCCACGGTAAACGTCTTGATCCTCTTTCCTGACTGCGCCTGCATCAAGGCCACCACGGCACTGGAGTCCACGCCACCAGAGAGAAATGCGCCCAGTGGGACGTCTGCGACCATCTGCTGTTTGATCGCGTCTTTGAGAAGTGACTCCAGTGCATCCACGGCCTGCATTGGGGTTCCTGGAAAAGGCGTGCACACCCCAATTTCAGCCGCGTGGGCAAGGGACCAGTAACGGGTAATCTTCGCTTCTGGTTGAGCCAGTGAAATGGTGATTAAGCAACCTGCCTCTAGCTTCGAGATACCTTGATAAATAGATCGCGGCGCCGGGATGTAGTTGTGTCGCAACAAAAGACAAAGGGCATTACGATCAATTTCCGCCTTGAACGCAGGATGGCGTTTAATACCTTTCAGCTCCGATCCGAATAGAAAAGTGGACTGCGGGCCCTGGCCTTGCCAGCCGAAGTACAGTGGCTTTTCACCTAAGCGGTCACGAGCGAGCGTGAGTACCTGTGTCTGTCGATTCCAGACGGCAATAGCGAACATTCCAACGCAGCGTTCGAGGGTCGCCTGAATGCCCCAGACGGAAAATCCTGCCAAAAGTGTCTCGGTGTCGGAGTGGCCCCGCCAAGGTGTGCCGAGTCTGGTTTTATTCAACTCGGCGCGCATTGCTTGGTGGTTATAGATCTCGCCGTTGAAAGCAAGTACCAATTGCCCATCTACTGAGTGCATTGGTTGGTGTCCAGCCGGTGATAGGTCGACGACGGCCAGGCGTCTATGTCCTAAACCAATGCGATGGGTAATGTCAACCCAGTAGCCAGCGCTATCGGGGCCGCGGGCCGAAATAGCTGTTGCCATGCGCGTCAGGACGGCGCGGGCATCCGGCTCATTCGAACCCGTGCCATAACCAAGTGCACCGACAAAGCCACACATCAGCCTTGCTCCTTGACAAGGAGGCTCCGGTAAAGAGCCTCAAAGCGGCTGCGCGCGAGTGTCATAGAAAACTCGCTCTGGATACGAGCCCTTCCTAGCGCACCTAACCGGCGACGAGCATCATTGCCCATGCCTGCCAACTGTTCCATGCCGCGGGCCAGAGCGCCGGCGTCTTCTTTGGGCACGATGACGCCAGATTGCCCTACCAGCATGGCCGCGTCACCAACATCGGTCACGACACATGGCACGCCCATCGCCATGGCTTCACCCACCACATTCGGACACCCCTCGGTTCGTGAGGGCAGGCAATAAATATCCATGGCGGCGAGACAGCTTGGTACATCGCCCCGCTCTCCAAGCAGTGCAAATAGTTGCTCGAAGCCCGTGCGTTTTATCCACTGGCGGAGTTCGCTGTTGCTCGTATCCACGCCACGACCCACCATCAAGAACCGAACGTTTTCCAGTCGTTGGGCCAGCATGGCGGCAGCCAAGACAAAGTTCCGCTGGTCCTTGTCCGTATGAAATCGGCCAACACATCCAACAATAAGGAGAGAAGCATCCCAGCCGCAGGCCGCACGCACCGCTGCACTCTGCGCCGGTGTTGCTACCAGTTTGTCCATGTCAAAACCGTTTGGCACCACCACCATCCGCCGTGGGTCGTAGCCAATAGCAATGTGAGCATCTCTTGCTCTGGATGCGACACAGACCACGAGGCGAGGCAGGAAGGACGACAAGGCCGCGCAAATGGCCCGGACGCAAGCGGTGGGCGACGTTGCCCCAGTTGCCAGGGAAATGGTCCGGATACCCCAGATGACGTTCCGGCAGCCAGCCAATCGGGCGGCCACCCCGCCAAGCAGATCGGCGTGGTACATCCAAGTCTGGACAATCGTCGGTCGGGACGCGCGAATAAGCCGAACCAGCCTCCATAAAAACCATGGCGCCTGACTAGCGTGGTGCATACCCAATGCCTGGACATCGACGCCGGCCTCTCGCAACTGAAGGCCGATAGTTCCGATGTCCGTCAACGAAAGCACCGCGTGCTCAAAATCGCCTTGGGCCATAGAGCTTTCAATGAGGCGCTTGAGCATGGCCTCGGCGCCTCCGGTGTTTAACCCGACGATCACGTGCAATATCCTCAAACCTTAACCGCAGCAGATGCGAATATGGTGTCCCAGGTCGTCATGACTTGGTCAATGTCATACCGGGTACGGACCGATGCGCGGGCCTGTAACCCCAGATTGAGCCGGAATACTTCGTCTGACATGACGTGGTCCAACGCTGATGTCAGACCGGCGCGGTCATTGACCGCAACGAGTACCGCATCGGTTCCGCCTCTGGACATTTCCGAAGGGCCGCTTGCGCAGTCAGTCGCTACACAAGCCAAGCCAATGCCCATGGCCTCCAACAAAGCATTCGGAAAACCTTCATAACTTGATGCCATGACAAAGGCATCCGAATCGGCCATGACTTCCCATGGCTTGACCGTGGTACCCATTAAGAAGACGCGCTGCTGAAGATCTAGATGACAAATTTGGGCCTCCAATTTTTCCAGCAACGGACCTTCGCCGTAGATACGAAGGTCCCAATCCAGATGTCTGGTCGCCAGATCGGCAAAAGCTGCAATGATCCAGTCAACGCGTTTTTCATGTGATAGCCGGCCGAGGCTTAGCAGGGACTTGCGCACCGTGACCTTATGCTTGACCTGCCACGGCAGTAAATCAACCGGCAGCGGGTTGGGCGTTATGGCAATCGATTTAAGACCACCATAAACAGTGTGAATGGTGGCTGCGACTGCCTCTGTTTGTACGCACACCACGTCTGCGAATCTGTACAAAAATCGACAGGCCAGCCGCCAGACCCACCCGATCGGTCGTGCAGCAGGGTCGCTGCGTTCACAGATGATGCAGGGTATGTGGCTAGCCCGAGTGGCGAGCACGGCAGCAATATTCACATTTGGTAAAAAAGAAATGACGACATCAGGGTTTTGACTAAAAATAAACCTGCGCAGTGAAAATAGTCGATCAATGTACCGCTTGCCAATACAAAATTTTCGAGGCAGTAAGTCATTCAGCAGCATAACTTTCACTTTGGCATTGAATTCATAAAAGGACTTCAAGTCGCCGGAATAAGTGGCGATCAAAGTCACCTTATCGCCGCGTTCAACCCACTGACTGGCGAGACTGCAGGCCACACGCTCGGCCCCTCCTGATCCAAGTGAACTCACTAAAAAAATGATTTTCATGATGTCCGGGTGTGAGGTGGCGAGGGGGCTTATGGCTTTATAAGCCGAGCCAAAAAATCCACTGCATGGTAGTGTAAAAAATAAATGCCGATATTAGCGATAGCTTAATTGGAGCCTCCGTCATAAGCATGGATTGCATAATAATTGGATACAAAATTACCAGAAATCGAGCTGACGGCAAATTACTCAGTGCTAGCCCAACGAATATGGTTACCAAGATGATGGATAGATTTGTCAGCGTCGTTCTGGTATGTTGATATTCTGCGGATCCTTTTGAAATCATCAATGCCCCTGCTGCGAATATCCAGAAAGACATATAACTCAGGGATATGGAGGCGGATTGGTAGTCGACGCGCCGGTCTCCAATTGAGGTCAATATTACTGATCGCATGGGTCCCAGCATTATGACGAATACTACGCCAAGGAGTATGCTCAGCATCGCTGATCTGGAGTATTGATTATTCCTGTTGTTATGCGCTATTAAATTCGCACTTATGTATATTAATATAATTAATGGAATAATTGAGTGAATGAAAGCCGCCACTACTGTTACGCAAACACCTGATGCTCTGAATTTTTGACGCCACAGCCAGAACGCTATGGCCAGCAAACAAAAGGCAAAGGCCGATCGAAGTTGAGAAAAGGCGAAGTCG
>CAJAXU010000491.1 GCA_903948045.1 uncultured beta proteobacterium
AACCCAAAAACCATGTTTTGGCACATGGGTAACCGTTTGGAGCCAGCTCACTAGTCTGCTGGAGCACGCCAATGAGCTTGGCCCCTACAACGACAAGGAGGCTGAGCTCAAAGCCTGGCTGGCTGAAGTGGAGAAGTTGCCAACTGAAAAATAGAAAACTGGCCCAGTGGCGCTGTAACGCTAAATATTGATGTAGAGTGTGCCAATAAATGGCTTGTTCATGCTATTATTTGGCATGAATATCAGGTCGGCACTCTTTACGGATAGCCAATCACGCCTCTACGTCTGGCTGTTTGGTCAACCAGACCGCGCCTACCACCTCAACGAGCTGCGCCGCCTTACCGGCCTGGGCAGCGCCTCCTTGCAGCGGGAGCTCAACCGGCTGGCAACTGCAGGCCTGGTCGATGCGCAAACAGTGGGCAACTTGCGTCGCTTTCAGGCCAACCCGCAATCTCCCGTCTATGCTGAATTGGTGGCACTGACCCGCAAGGCGCTGGGTACGGTGCCGGTGCTGCGCGACGCCTTGCAGCCCCTACTGCCGAATTTGCAGTCGGCCTGGGTCTATGGTTCGGTCGCCAAACAAACCGACACCGCCCGCAGCGACATTGACGTGATGCTGGTAGGTAACGATTTGCTGCTCGGCCAGGTCTTGTCCGCCTTGGAGCCCGCCGAGGCGCAGTTGGGCAGAAAAATCAACCCAAGCTGCTATTCACCCCAAGAGTTTGAGCGCCGCCGAGCCGAGCCAGACTCATTTGTCAACCGGGTGCTGTCGCAGCCTACACTGTCACTGATAGGGGATGCCCATGAGCCTGCCTGAGTTGGACAACCTGGTGCGCATCGGCCAACTCAAAGCCGAGCCGCGCAACGCCCAAGAAGTCACCCGCATGCTCGCCATGGCGCAGACCCGCCTGAGCGATGCCAAACTGAGCAAGCTGTCGCTGGAAGGCCGCTTTACCAGTGCCTACAACGCCGCTCATGCCGCTGCTTTGGCGGCGTTGCGCTGGCACGGCTACCGCAGCGAAAACCGCTACACCGTCTTTCAGTGCCTCACGCACACCCTGGGCTGGCCCGCCAACCGCTGGCGCGTGTTAGACACCGCGCATCAAAAGCGCAACCTGGCGGAGTACGAGGGCTACCTTGAAGTTGAAGAATCCACCGTAGCCGAGATGTGCGCATTGGTTCAAGGCCTGATTGCTGATGTGCAAACATTAATTGCCAAATGAAATAGCCCTGTTTAGCGAGCCTATAAAAGGGCTCCGCCCGATAATGGCGGCCTACCCATTGCTAACGTCAACTCTGCCCAGACTGACAATAGCCCCCCACCAGTTACCACCATGATCCAACTCCATTACCTGCCCGGCGCCGCCAGCATGGCGCCGCACATCGTGCTCGAGGAACTCGGCTGCGGCCATGCCTTGCTCAAGGTCGACCACGCTGGTGGCCAGCTCGGCTCGCCGGCCTACCGCCAGCTCAACCCGAACGGCCTGGTGCCGGTGCTGGTGGACGGCGATCTGGTGCTGTACGAGTCGGCGGCCATCTGCCTGCACTTGGCGGACAGCCACCCTGCGGCCGGGCTGCTGCCGGCGCTGGGCACGCTCGAGCGAGCCCAGGCCTACAAATGGATGGTCTGGCTCACTGGCACCTTGCAGCCCGCCACCAACATCTACTTTTACCCCGATCGCTGGGCCGACAGCGCCGAGGCCATTGCCCAGGTCAAGGCCCACGCCGAACAGCGGGTAATGACTTTGGTGCAGCAAATCGAGGCGCAACTGGCCTCGCACGGCGGCCCCTGGCTGCTGGGCCAGACCTATGGCCTGCCCGATGTCCACGCCATGATGCTGTGCCGCTGGACCCGCAATTTTGCCGGCCCCAAGGCACGTGACCTGCCGCACATCGGCGCCTGGCTGCTGCGCATGGTCGAGCGGCCGGCCGTGCAGCGCGTGATCGCGGCCGAGGGTTTGACAGCGCCCTGGTTTTGAGTGGGTCGAGGCCACCTTGATGTATCCGGTTGAACGTCAGCATTGGCATCCCGTGGCGGCCTGCGCCGATGTGGGTGCCGCGCCGCTGGCTGCCTTGCTGCTGACGCAGCCGCTGGTGCTGTGGCGCGATGCCAGCGGCACTGTCCAGGCCTGGGCCGACCAGTGCCCGCACCGGGGTGCCCGCCTCTCCTTGGGGCGGGTCTGCCAGGGGCGGCTGGAATGCCCGTACCACGGCTGGCAGTTCGAGGCCTCTGGCCAGTGCGTGCAAGTGCCGGCGCTGCCGGCCTTCACGCCGCCGGCCTCGTACCAGGCCCAGGTGTTTCAGACCCGGGAGCAAAGTGGGCTGGTCTGGGTGCGTCTGGATTCGGCCGGGTCGGCTGGGTCAGCCGAGTCGGGCGCAGCGCCGGCCCTGCCGCAATTTGACGCCGAGGCCGACGCCGAGTTGCACAAGCTCAACTGCGGCCCCTATGAGGTCGCCACCAGTGCCGGCCGCATTGTTGAAAACTTTCTGGACATGGCCCATTTCGGCTTCATACACGAAGGCTGGCTGGGCATGCGGCAACTGCCAGACGGCGCTGTGGGCCAGGCCACGGAAATCCCGCCCTACCAGGTTGAAGCCACGCCACAGGGTCTGCGCGCCACCGGTTGCCGCGCCTGGCAGCCACGCTCCAGCGTGCACGCCACCGCTGTGGCGCAGATTGACTACAGCTACGAGGTCACGGCGCCATTTGCTGCCGTGTTGACCAAGGTGCCGCCCGCCCACAGTGTGGCGCTGCCGGCTTTTCGTGAGTCGATCGGCCTGTTCATCTGCCCGCTCACGCCCGAGACCAGCCGGGTCTGGTTCCGCCTGGCGGTGGCCGATGCGGCGCCGGACGAGGCCGCGCTGAGGGCGTTTCAGGACGCCATTTTTTTGCAGGACAAGCCGGTTCTGGAGTCGCAATCGCCGCGCTTGCTGCCGCTGGCGCCGCGCGCCGAGCTGCACACTGCGGCTGATAAGACCTCGGTGGCCTATCGCCGCTACCTGAGCCAATTGGGAATTACTTTCGGAGTCTGTTGATGAACAACCTGCCCGCCTCTGTCCGCCACATCGCACCCGCGCGCCTGCCCGAGCTGTTGCGCCGCATGCCCAAGGCCGAGCTGCACATGCACGTTGAAGGCTCACTGGAGCCGGAGCAGCTGTTTGCCATGGCCGCCCGCAATGGCGTGCCGCTGGCCTACCCCTCGGTGCAGGCCCTGCGCGAGGCCTATGTGTTTGACAACCTGCAAAGCTTTCTCGACATCTACCACGCCGGCACCCTGGTTCTCAAGACC
>CAJAXU010000492.1 GCA_903948045.1 uncultured beta proteobacterium
CAGCCCGCTTCATGGCAATGATGGGTGCGAGCTTGTGGGTTTTGACATGCGGGCGCAGCCGGTTGACGTCACCCGTCAACTCGATCATGCGTTGCAGGTTGTGCTGGATGCGATCAGGGTAGAGCAGCACAGTTGGCGAGGCAATGCTGCTCGCATTGGAGATTTCGTACCAAGGGGTCATGGCAATCGGCCTTTCAGGGGAGTTGTGTTGTTCGAGGTGGTGAAGGGTGCTACCAGGCGGACCAGCCGCCATCTACTGTCAGATTTTGTCCGGTAATCCAGCGCCCGGCCGGGCCGGCAAACAGGGCCACCGCGCCATTGAGGTCGGTGGGGAGGCCAAGCCGACCCAAGGGCACCTGTGTTAGGAAGCGGTCACGTGTGGTCGGGTCGATGCCGGGTTTGGGGATTTGCCCCGGGCTGATGCAGTTGACGGTCAGGCCATGCTGCGCCCATTCGCAGGCGAGCGCCCGGGTCAGGTTGAGCACGGCGCCCTTGGCCGCATGGTAAGACTGGGACGAACGCGCAAACCCAGCGCCATAGAGCGCCGGGTTGCTGCCCAGATTGGCATGGATCGAGCCGACCGTGATGATGGCGCCCAGACGATTGGGAATCATCACCTGTGCTGCCGCCTGAGCGCACACCAGGGTGGTGGTGACATTGCCGCGCAGGGTCGCCTCAAGGTCTTTTGCCGTGATGTGGGGTGCCATCTCGCGGCCCTGGCCACCGCCGGCGTTACAGACCATCACGTCCAGGCGTTGCCGCGATTGCCAGATGCGCTGAACCACCGACTGCATGGCGGTTTCATCGGCGGCGTCGGCGGCATGGGCGTGGGCGCTGGCGCCCGTGGCTCGCAGCGCTTGCGCTGCCGTCTCCAATGGCTCGGTACGCCTGCCGATCAGGTGCACCTCGGCGCCGAGTTGGGCCAGTGCCAGTGCCATGGCCTGCCCCAGGTGCGTGCCACCGCCGGTGACGGCTGCCACCGTGCCCTGCAGGCTGAGCCAGTCGGGCAGGGGGGTGGGCCGCACTTCAGGCTGCACGAAGCACCCGGCCGGGCCGTACCAGCGTTTGCTCGCCATCGTGCAGCACTAGGCGGCCATTCACCAGCACATGGCGCACGCCCACCGCGCGTTGGGTGGGCAGCAGGTAAGTGGCGCGGTCTGCCACCTCGGCTGGGTCAAACACCACAATGTCGGCTGCGTGGCCCAGCGCCAAGGTGCCACGGTCTTTCAAGCGCAGCCGCTCAGCCACACGGCCACTCATCTTGGCAATGGCGGTAGACAGGTCCAGGTCGCCCAGCTCACGCACAAACCGGCCTAGCACGCGCACACTTGCGCCAAAATTGCGCGGGTGTGGCCGCCGAGTGCCTTGGTCAAAGCACAGGGCTGAACCGTCCGAGCCCATGACCGAGCGTGGGTGCGTCAGGAAGGTGCGCATGTCGGCCTCTGTCCGGTAGAACAGCACGACCATCACTCGGTTGCCGCCGTCACGGCACAGGCTCAAGACCAACCTTGCCGGCGTCATGCCCAGCAGGTCAGCGGCCTGCTGCAGGTGGTGGCCCTCCACCGTGCCCAGCAGGCCATCGGTGCGGGCCAGCACCACCCTGTCCCACAACCAGGGGATCAGGTGGGCCGACCAGCCTTTGATCAGGTCTGCTTCGGCGCGCGCCATCACGTCTGCATCCTGCAGTCGGGTGCTCATGGCGGCGACGCCGCCCTCTTGCACCCAGGGGGGCAGGTACTGGGTGAGCGCCGAGCTGGAGGCGTCGTAGGGGTAGACGTCAAAACCCGCATCCAGCCCCTGGCCCACTGCTGCGTCAAAGCGGCGCGTCCATTCGCCGGCGCTGCCCCACTCGCTCGGGGTGTTGATGGCGGCGTGCGAATACTGCACCCGCACGCCCGAGGCCTGACCCAGCTGCAAGGCCTCATGCAGCGGGCCGTAGCGGTGGTCGTCGCCCAGCAGGTCCTTGTCGCGGGCATGGGTCGCGTACAGGCGGTCGCGGCCGGCCAGCACCTGGCACAGGGCGGTCAGCTCGTCGGTGGCGGCATAACGCGACGGCACATAGGTCAGCCCGGTGGTCATGCCAAAAGCGCCCTGGTCGAGCATTCGGTCCAGCAGTTCACGCATGGCCTGCAGCTCGGCGGCGCTGGCGTTGTCCTTGCGCACGCCCATCACCGCAATCCGTAAGGCGCCATGCCCGACCAGTGGCGCAATGTTCAGCGCAATGCCGCCTTGCTCGGCAGCGTCGCGGTAGCCATTAAGGTCGACCCAGCTCAGGGCAGCCGGGTCATCGCCAATGCCGGCCAGCAAGTCGAGATGATGCGTCAGGTGCGCTGGGTTGATGGGGAAGGGCGAGAAACCGCAATTGCCGGTGACATCGGTGGTGACGCCCTGATTGACCTTGCTCTGGCCACGGCCGTCGATCAGCAGGCTCATGTCGGAATGGGTGTGGATGTCGATGAAGCCGGGCGACACCACCAGACCACGGGCGTCCAGGTCGATTTTGGCGCATTGTGTGGTCGCCTGGCCCATGAAGACGATGCGGTCACCCTGCACGCCCAGGTCAAGCGCACGCGGCGGCGACCCTGTGCCGTCAAAGACGGTTGCCCCCCGAATCAGCACATCCCATGCCATGCAAGCCACTCCACGTGCGTGCCCACGGTCCGTGGCAGCGGCGCTGCCACCCTCGCGAAGGCCTAGCCATTATCAGAGGCGTGCTGCCGGTGTGCGGGCCGCAGCTGTTTCGCCCGACGCAACAGCGCCGGCGGGCGTCAACGCCGGCGCCAGGCCTGGGTGGTGCGTTCCAGCCGGCGCGTCAGCAGCACGTGAGCGATCTTCACGCTGGCCGAGGTCGCCACAATGGTCATCGCCATGGCGGCAGCAGGCGCGGTGAAGCCGGCCTCATCCATGTTGACGATGGCAATGGCAGCCAGCTTGGTGTCGGTCGAGTACAGGAAGATCACCGCCGACACGGTGGTCATGGCGTTGACGAACAGGTAGATGCTGATGTCCAGCACCGCCGGCAGGCAGACCGGCAGGGTGACGCGGGTCATGGTGCGCAGCAGCGACACCTTGAGCGAGGCGGATACGGCTTCAAACTCATGGTCCAGCTGCTTGAGCGCCGTGGTCGCCGTCAGGTGGCTAACGGTGTAAAAATGGGTCAGCGAATTGATCACCAGAATACCCATCGTGCCGTACAAAAAGCCAAACGGGTTGCCCTTGGCATTGAAGAAGAAGATGTAGGCCAGCCCCAGCACCAGCCCCGGCACCGCCATGGGCAGCATGGCCATGAACTGGGCCACCACCCGGCCGGCGGCAAAGGCCCGGGTTTTTTCGAGCAGGTAGGCACCGACAAACACGATCACCGTGCCGATGACCGCGGTCCAGGCCGCCAGTTGCACCGAGTGCCCATAAGCAGCCCAACCATCGGAATCAAATTCGCCAAAGGCATAGTTGTTCAGGGTCAGCGTCAGGTTGTAGGGCCAGCGCGTGACCAGCGAGGCCCAGGCGGCCATGGCCAGCACCACGGCAATCATGCCGCCGACAGCCGCACAAAATGCAAACAGCGCCCAGTCGCGCTGCGGCGCCGGCTTGGGCACCAGCGGCACCGCGCGTGCCGACAACAGCGCCACCTGGCGTTGCTGAAAAATGCGGTCGGCCGCAAACGCCACCACCGCCGGGATCAGCAGCACAAAGCCCACCACCGCGCCCATCTCGAAGTTTTGTTGACCGATCACCTGTTTGAAAATGTCGGTCGCCAGCACATTGAAGCGCCCGCCAATCACCTTGGCGATGCCGAAGTCGGTGATGACCAGCGTGAAAATCACAAAGCCGGCGCTGATCAGGCCGTACTTGGCGCCGGGCAGGGTCACGGTCAGGAATACCCGGGTTTTGGACGCGCCCAGGGCGTCGGCTGCCTCATACAGCCGGGAGTCGGCCATGGAGAGCGCGGCCAGCAGAATCATCAAGGCATGCGGGAAGCAGTAAAACACCTGGGACACCACGATGCCAAATGGCCCGTACACCGAGACGCCGAACATCCAGTCTTTCAGCAGGCCCTGGTTGCCAAACAGATAGATCAACGAAATCGCCGGCAACAGCGAGGGCGCCAGGATCGGGATCAGCGCCAGCGCCTGGAACAGGCCCTTGAAGCGCATGCAGCTGCGCTGCAGCGCGTAGGCGTAGACAAAAGCCAGCGGCAGCACGATGGCCGTGGTGATTACGGCAATATACAAGCTGTTCCAGACCGAGGCGAACAGGGCGGGCGTGGAGAAATAGCGCAGGTAGTTGGCCAGCCCGATGAACTCGCCGTTCTGGTTCTGGAAGCTCTTCGAAAGCAGCCACCACAGGGGCAGGATCAGCGTCAGCAGCAGCCAGCCAATCAGCAGGCAGATGCCTGCGCGCATCATCAGGTCGTCCCGGTCCAGGCGGCGCCGGGTCGGTAGCGCGCCCGGTGTCCCGCTTACGCTGGCTGGCGTCACGGCAGTTGCGGCGCTCCGGGAAACACCCGGATGCGGTCTGGCGGCAAACTGATCAACAGGGACTGCCCCGGGCTGATGCCCAGGTCGCGCACCACGTTGATGGAAAAATCGGCCAGCAGGGCTGGCGCGTTGCCTGCCGGAGCCAGCCCGACGCGACAGAACGAGCCGAGAAACTCGATGTCGGTCACCCGCACCTCGGCGCTGTTGGGCGTGCCGGGCGCGACGTTACGTACCACCACGTCCTCTGGCCGGATCGCCAGCGTGACCGGGTGCCCAGGGCCGGGACTGAGGTCCAGCGCACAGGCCAGGTCCATCGTGCCCAGGCGCACGGTGCCCGCGTCCAGCACCACAGCTGGCAGGAAATTGGTGGTGCCGACAAAGTCAGCTACGAAGGCGCTGGCGGGCTGCCGATACACCTCCAGCGGCGTGCCGATCTGCTCGATCACACCCTCATTCATGACCACAATGCGGTCGGCCATGGTCAGCGCCTCTTCTTGGTCGTGCGTCACCATGATGGTGGTCACGCCCAGGCGTTGGTGCAAACGCCGGATCTCGGTGCGCAGGTAACTGCGCACCCGCGCATCGAGCGCACTCAGCGGTTCATCGAGCAGCAGCAAGCCCGGCGACAGCGCCAGGGCGCGCGCCAGCGCCACGCGCTGTTGCTGGCCGCCAGACAACTGGGCCGGGTATTTGAGGCCAGAGTCAGGCAGCCCAACCAGACGCAACAGCTCGTCTACCCGCGTTGCGATCTCGACCTTGGACAGCTTGCGGCTGACCAGGCCATAACCGACATTGGCGGCCACCGACAGGTTGGGGAACAGCGCGTAAGACTGGAACACGATGCCGAAGTCGCGCTGCGACGCCGGCAGGTTGGAAATGTCCCGTCCGCCCTGGACGATTCGACCCGAGGTCTGCACGTCCAGGCCGGCAATGGCGCGCAACAAGGTGGTCTTGCCGCAGCCCGACGGCCCCAGAAAGCAGACGAACTCGCCGGCAAAGACCTCCAGCGAGACGTCTTTCAGCGCCGCAAAACTGCCGAACTGCTTTCGGAGCCGGTCAATGCTCAGGTAGGGCGCAAGCGCCATTACTTGGGTGCGGACTTGCCGTCGTAACGCTTGGTCCACTCGGCCAGAATGCGAGCGCGGTCAGCACCCATCTTGGCCAGGTCGATTTTGGCCATGGCCGCGTCGGCGCTCGGCGGGTAGTTCGGTGGCGCCGGGTTCATGCCGGGGTAGCCGACGATGGCGTAGCTCTTGCCATACAGCTCATAAGCCTTCTTGGTCACGGCCCAGTCAGCCAGCTTTTGCGCGGCTGCCAGGTTTTTGGTGCCTTTGACAATGGCCGTGGCTTCCATGTCCCACGGTGCGCCTTCTTTGGCCAGGATCACGTCGATCGGGGCGCCGCCGGTTTTCTCTTTGGCACCACGCATGTCAAAGCCGATGCCGATGACGCGTTCTCCCTTGGCCGCTTGCGAGCAGGGTGCCGAGCCGGAGTGGGTGTAGACCGCGATGTTCTGGTGCAGCTTGTCCATGAACTCCCAGGCGCCTTTTTCGCCCATGATTTGGATCCAGGCATAGACCGCCTGGTAGCCGGTGCCGGACGAGGCCGGATTCGGCATCACGATGCTGTCCTTGTAGGCCGGGTTGGTCAGGTCCATCCAAGCTGCTGGCTTGGGCATGTTCTTTTTGCCGCCCTCGATGGTGTTGTAGCAGATCACCGCGAGCCAGGCGTCCATGCCGGTCCAGCTCATCGGGTTCTTGCTGCTCCTGAAAGCGGGTTTGATCTGATCAGCGCCTTTTGGGGTGTACGGCTGCAGCATGTCCATCGACTCAAACAGGGACACGCTGGAAGCGCCCAAGCCCCAGATCACATCGGCGCGTGGGTTGTCTTTTTCCGCCAGCAGACGCGCGGTAATGATGCCGGTCGAGTCACGCACCCAGGCGATTTCCACATCAGGGTTGTCGGCCTCAAAGGCCTGTTTGTAGGGGCCGACCTGGTCGGTCTCGAGTGCGCTGTAGACCGTAATCCTGGTTTTTTGCGCGAAGGCAGGTGCTGCGACGAGGGCAGACACCATCAGGGCCGCTGCGCCCAGCATCAGCTTGCGGGTAGTTGCTTTGAACATTGAATCGTTTCCTTTGTCAGTGACATCAATCGTGCTGGTTGGACCGGCACATGACGGGTCGTTTGGGCATCGCTTCATTGTCCCGGTATCCCGGTCAATATGACAATGAAATGGCAGTATGTCACAGAAATGTGACTGAACCGTGTCAAATTGGCCTATCCGAATCGCCGGCGGCGTGGTAAGTCAGCCCAGGTGTTTGCCCACAATGCCGGCCAATTCGAACATGGTCACCTGCGGTTTGCCGAAGACTGCCAGCAATTTCGCATCGGCGTTGATGGCGCGCTTGTTGGCGCTGTCCTGCAACTGGTTGGCCTTGATGTAATCCCACAGTTTCTTGATCACCTGGGGCCTACCCACCGCCTCGCCGCCAATCACGGCAGCCAAGGCGGTGCTGGGGGTCAGGCCGGTGGCAGCGGCCTTGGGTGCGGCGGCTTTGCGCGGCGCTTTGGTGCCCTTGACGGCTGGCTTGGTGCTTGTTTTGGCAGCTGGCCTGGCGGCTTTCTTGGCTGCCGCCGGTGCCTTGGCTTTTACAGGTTTTAGGGCCTTAGCCCCCGTCGTTATTGACTTTGTTGCTATCTTTTTTGCTGCGGCCGTGGGGCGAGGTGGGAACTTGCTGGGGGCGAACTCGAAGTTCACCTTGCCCGCCGCGGCGTCCCAGGCCATCATGGCCTTGAAGGCGCGGCGCGTGCGCATGCTGACAAATTTGTCCAGCAGGTCGGTTTTGCCTGTGGCCAATAGCTTGGTCATTTGGTCCCGCTGGATGGGTTGTTGCAGGATGATTTGGCCGCTCTTGAAGTCACAACTCGGGTTGGCCTGTTCCAGGGTCGGCACTGATTTTTCGCAGACATAGCTTTTGCCGTGCTCAAACACGGCACCGCCGCATTTCGGGCAGGCCCCCAGGCTTTGCTGGGTTGAAAAGTCAATCAGTTCGCCCGTCTCCTCACCCTTTTTGTCGTCGCCAAAGTCAAATTCGAGTTTGTGGTTCTTGGTCTCTTCGTCAAATTTGATGACCATTTCAGCGGTGAAGGGCCTGCCTGCCTTGGAGCGGAAACCGTCCAGCGGACCGATCTTGCGCTCGCGCAGGAACTGCTCCACTTCGGCCAGCTCAAAGGTACGCCCGGCGGGCGATTTGCCAAACGAGAAGCCGCAGCCGTCCTCCGCACCCGTCTTGCCCGTGCAGGTGTAGCGGCGGTAGTTTTCCTTGACCACACCGCCGCAATTGGGGCAGCGTGCCTGCAGCGTGGCGTAATCGCCCGGGATGGTGTCGCGGTCGTATTCCTTGGCTTTTTTGACCATGCGCTCGGTCATGGCTGCAATCTCGGCCATGAAACTGCTGCGGCTGAGTTGGCCGAGCTCCATCTGCGCCAGCTTGTACTCCCACTCACCGGTCAGCTCGGCCTTGGACAACTCCTCCACGCCCAGGCCGCGCAGCAAGGTCATCAGTTGAAAGGCCTTTGCGGTCGGAATCAGTTCGCGGCCTTCGCGCAGCATGTATTTCTCGGCAATCAGGCCCTCGATGATGGCGGAGCGGGTGGCGGGCGTGCCCAGGCCTTTTTCCTGCATGGCTTCGCGCAGTTCGTCGTCCTCCACGGTCTTGCCGGCGCCTTCCATGGCGCCGAGCAGCGTCGCCTCGGAGTAGCGGGCCGGCGGCCGGGTTTTCAGGCCCTTAGGGTCCACCGTGGCGACCGGCACCCGTTCACCCGGCTGCACCGGCACCAGGTTCTGGCCCTTGTCGCCGTCCTTGGCGTCAGCCACCTCTAAGGCCGCCTCTTTGCCGTAAATCGCCAGCCAGCCGGGTTTGACCAGCACCTTGCCCTCGGTCTTGAAGCTGTGGCCGGCTGCGGTGCTGATGCGGGTGGTGACCTGGTATTCAGCACTCGGGAAAAACACCGCCATGAAGCGGCGCACCACCAAGTCATAGATTTTTTGCTCGGTCTCGCTCAGCCCGCTGGGCGCCTGCAGCGTTGGGATGATGGCGAAGTGGTCGCTCACCTTGGTGTTGTCGAACACCCGCTTGGTCGGTTTGACGTAATTGCCATTGAGTGCGGTCAGCGCGTGCGGCGCCAGATGCCGCATGCCGGAGTCGGCCAGCATCTCAAAGGTTTGCTTGACCACCGGCACGTAGTCTTCCGGCAGCGCACGCGAGTCGGTACGGGGGTAGGTCAGGGCCTTGTGGCGCTCGTACAGGCTCTGCGCGATCGACAGCGTGGTCTTGGCCGAGTAGCCAAACTTGCCATTGGCCTCGCGCTGCAGGCTGGTCAGGTCAAACAGCGGCGGTGCGGCCTGAGTGGTTGGCTTGCTGTCTTCGGTGACGCTGGCGCGCTGGCCGCGCACCGCATCGGCAATGGCCTGCGCCTCGCGCTGGCTCCAGACCCGGTCGGCCTTCTTTTCAGCGTCGTCTGCGTCTTTCTTGTGTTTCGGGTCGAACCACTTGGCGGCGTACTCGCCGGCCTGTGCGGCAAAGCTGGCGTGGATTTCCCAGTAATCGCGGCTGATGAACTTGCGAATCTGCTCCTCGCGCTCCACCACCACCGACAGGGTCGGCGTCTGCACCCGCCCGACGGTGGTCAGGAAAAAGCCGCCGTCGCGCGAGTTGAAGGCGGTCATGGCGCGTGTGCCGTTGATGCCGACCAGCCAGTCGGCCTCACTGCGGCAGCGGGCAGCGTCGGCCAGCGGCTGCATCTGGGCGTTGCTGCGCAGGGCGCCAAAACCATCGCGAATCGCCTGCGGCGTCATGCTCTGCAGCCAGAGCCGGCTGACGGGCTTGCCCAGCGGTTTGGCGCCGCCGGCGTATTGCTCGATCAGTCGGAAGATCAGCTCGCCCTCGCGCCCCGCGTCGCAGGCATTGATCAATTGGTCAACGTCCTTGCGCTTGGCCAGGCGCACCACGGCGTTCAGGCGGGTTTTGGTCTTGTCCACCGGCTTGAGGTCGAAGTGGGGCGGGATCACCGGCAGGTGAGCAAAACTCCATTTGCCGCGCTTGACATCGAACTCCTCCGGTGCCTGGATCTCGACCAGGTGGCCGACCGCGCTGGACACCACATAACGTTCGTTCTCGAAGTACTCGTCGTGCTTCTCAAACTTGCCCGCCAGGGGCGTGAGCGCCCGCACGATGTCTTGGGCCACAGACGGCTTTTCGGCAATGACTAAGGTTTTCATCTGACTACAATCCAGTCTCTCGCGGGCGCGCAGGCGCCCGCACATGCACATGTGAGCGCGCACCCACGCGCCCATCCGGGTTCACCATACCAAATTTTCCACCGTGTCCAAACCAGCCCGCCCTGCCGACCATCGCCGAATTCAAATCCGCCGCTCGGGCGTGCATGGCAAGGGCGTGTTCGCGCTGCAAGATATTGCCGAAGGGGAAGACCTGATTGAGTACGTTGGCGAAGTCATCAGCTGGGCTGAGGCCGAGCGGCGTCACCCGCACGACCCGCAGAACCCCAACCACACGTTTTATTTTCACATCGATGAAGATCATGTGATTGATGGACTGCATGGCGGCAATGCCTCGCGCTGGATCAACCACTCCTGCGCGCCTAACTGCGAAGCCGATCAGCAGGGCAACCGTGTCTTCATCCGTGCCCTTCGCGCTATTGCCGCCGGCGAAGAGCTGAGTTTTGATTACGGGCTGATCATCGATGAGCGTTACACGGCCAAGCTGAAGGCAGAGTACGCCTGCTGGTGCGGCGCCGACGAATGTCGCGGCACCATGCTGGCGCCCAAGCGGCGACGGCGCTGACGGACCGGCGTATGTCGGCAGACTACCAGCCGGTCGCCCAGGCCCTGGCGAAGCACTGGCCGGGCGTTAGCCTGGAGGTCTGCGACAGCCTTGACTCCACCAACTCTGAGCTTATGCGCCGGGCCCGGGCCGGGCAGGTGCAGCCAATCTTGCTGGTGGCCAGACAGCAAACCGCGGGGCGAGGCCGTTTGGGTCGGCAGTGGCTCAGCGGCACGGGCCACACTGATTCCGATGTCTACGGCGAAGGCGCGTCTCTGACTTTTTCGCTGGGCCTGCCTTTGGCGCCGGCCAGCTGGTCTGGCCTGTCGCTGGCAGTGGGCGTCAGCATAGCCGCAAGCCTGCACGCAGAGTTGCGACTGAAATGGCCCAATGACCTCTGGCTGCATCAGCGCAAGCTCGCCGGCATTCTGATCGAGACCACCGCATTGGATGGGAGGCGGTATGCGATTGTCGGCGTGGGTATCAACCTGGGTGCGCGTGACGACAACGGTCTGGCCCGGGCACCAGCCTGGCTGGGGGAGCTTTTGCCCGGCATGGATGCACCACAGACGCTGTTGCGGATTGCGGCGCCCCTGCTGCAGGCGATCCGCGACTTTGAACTGCGGGGCTTCGCGCCGTTTCAGCCCGGTTTTGCCCAACGCGACGCCCTCATGGGTGAACCGCTGACCTTGAGTGATGGCACCTGCGGCACCGCCCATGGCGTCAATGCTGACGGGGCCCTGCTGCTGCGTACGCCAGATGGATTGAAGGCCATTACCAGCTCAGAGCTTAGCCTGCGCGCAGTGCTGGCACCACAGTCCGGGAATACGACGTGATGAGCCTCCTGACCCGGCGCCTGCGCTTGGCGGTGCTGCTGCTGCTGCTGTTCAACTTGTCTTACTACCTTTGGTCAGAAGACCTTTTGCGTGGCGCCGGTTTAGGGCCAACAGTGCAGGCCGAGCCGCAACGGCTGGCCCGGCAAATCAAGCCTGATGCCGTGCAGCTGCGCAAACCCGATGCGGGCATGCCTGATTCCGCCAAGTCAGCACCGTCAACGTCGAATGCGCCGCAGCCAGGGGATTGCCTG
>CAJAXU010000493.1 GCA_903948045.1 uncultured beta proteobacterium
CAGGGCTCCCTGTGAGATTCGTGCAAAATCGGCCACATTGATCTACGGCCGTTAAAGAGACGCCATAGGAGCCAACATTTATCTTGGATCAGACAAATCGTTGAATCCCATCGGTATTTTTTCGTCGCACTAACCCCCGAAATGCCCATTTGCCACCCCGAACGTCAAAGAATCATGAATAAAAGTTGCTGTGGCCGATTTTGCGCGAATCTTACCGACAGCCCGAGTTGGCAAGTGTATCTGGGGCTGGTTGGCGGGACATGACCAAGGGTACCCTGCCGGACGACCGCTTGAGGTTGTGGACAGGTCATTTGCAATCATGGCTGGTGAACTGTCAGTGGCCTTTCGAAACTGGCGCATTGATACCAAGGTGAGTGCTATTCGCCGCCCGTTGCTGGCAGTGCAGGGGCTGGACGACGAGTACGACACCCTGCCTCAGTTTGACGGCATTGCCGCTACCTTCCACGATGCCGATGCTGGCACTATCCGACTGCCACCACGCGCCTCAGCGGGACCAACCACAAGGGTTGTTCAGCGCCGACATTAAGTTCATTGCACGGTCGCGGACCGGGCCGGCGCCAGGTGAGACAACGGCAGCGCTGTGCTTGACTTGATGCAATTGAGCACCACGTTGGAGCGGATGCTGCCCACTCCTGGAATGCGCGTCAAACGGCGCAGCACGGTTTCCGACAGCGCCGGCAAATCGGGTGCGACGATTTGCAGCACGTAGTCAGACTCACCGGCAACCGCATAGCACTCGAGCACCTCCGGGATAGCCAAGATGTCCTGCTCAAACGCTCGCCCCTCATCGCCGCCATGGCGCGTCAAGGTGACATAGCTGACAGCCCGCACCCCCAGGCCGACGGCAGCCGGATTGAGCAGGGCCACATAGCGGGCGATCAAGCCCACCTCGTGCAAACGTTGAATTCGACGGCTGACCTGTGACGGGGAGAGATGGATGCGTTCGCCAATCACCTGGTGAGTAGCATAGGCATCTTGTTGGAGCGCAACAAGAACTCCCAAATCATAGGCATCAACAATATGTTTCTCATTAATAGATGTTTTCATGCATAAATTATGCATTGTTGGGTGTTTTTATCAGTATCAACGCATCCTACTTGCGCCGCTTGTTGAGCAAAATCAGTACCATTCTTGGACTTGCAACGGAGCACTGAATTGGTCGACCTGTTTGACAACCCGATGGGTTTGTGCGGCTTTGAGTTTGTCGAATTTGCCGCTCCGCAAGGTGGCGTGCTGGAGCCGCTGCTGGCGCAATTGGGCTTCAGCCTGGTGGCACGCCACCGATCCAAAGACGTAGACCTGTACCGCCAGGGCGACATCAACTTCATCGTCAATCGCGAACCCCACAGCTTTGCCGCCTACTTTGCCGCCGAGCACGGGCCCAGCGCTTGCAGCATGGCCTTTCGAGTGCGGGATTCGCACCTGGCCTACGCCCGCGCCCTGGCGCTGGGGGCGCAGCCGGTGGAGGTCCCAACCGGGCCGATGGAGCTGCGCCTGCCGGCGGTCCGGGGCATCGGCGGTGCGCCGCTGTACCTGATCGACCGCTTTGAAGACGGGCAGTCGATCTACGACATCGACTTCCGCTTCCTGGCGGGCGTGCCGCACCGCCCTCCGGGCCACGGGCTGCGCCGGATTGACCACCTGACGCACAACGTGTACCGGGGGCGCATGGCCTACTGGGCGCGGTTTTATGAGCAGATCTTCAATTTTCGGGAGATCCGCCACTTTGACATCAAGGGCGAATACACCGGCCTGACCAGCAAGGCCATGACGGCCCCGGACGGGCTGATCCGCATTCCGCTCAACGAAGAAGCCTCAGGCCAGAGCGGTCAGATCGAGGAGTTCTTGATGCAGTTCAGCGGTGAGGGCATCCAGCACATCGCCTTGTCGTGCGACGACCTACCCGCCACGCTGGATAGACTGCGCGCCGCCGGTGTGCCTCTCATGGACGCGCCCTCCGCCAGCTACTACGACATGCTGGCCCAGCGCCTGCCGGGCCATGGCCAGGACGTGGCCGCCTTGCAGACGCGCGGTATCCTGCTTGACGGGAGCACCGACAAGAACCCACCGCGTTTGCTGCTGCAAATCTTCTCGCAAACGGTGCTCGGCCCGGTGTTTTTTGAGTTCATCCAGCGCCAGGGGGACGATGGCTTTGGCGAGGGCAACTTCAAAGCCCTGTTCGAGTCGATGGAGCGCGACCAGATCCGCCGCGGCGTGCTGGAGGCCGCATGAAGCTGCAGGGCATTCACCACGCGGCCTACCGCTGCAAGGACGCCAAAGAAACCGTGCTGTGGTACGAGAAGATGCTGCACATGGACTTTGTGCTGGCCATCGCCGAAGACAAGGTGCCCAGCACCCAGGCACCCGACCCCTACATGCATGTGTTTCTAGACGCTGGGCGTGGCAATGTGCTGGCTTTTTTTGAGCTGCCTACCCAGCCGCCGATGGGCCGGGACCCCAACACCCCCGAGTGGGTGCAGCACATCGCGTTTGAAGTGGTCGATCGGCCCTCACTGCTGCTGTTCAAGGCGCACCTCGAGGCGCAGGGTGTGGCGGTGTTGGGCGTGACCGACCACGGAATTTTTCACAGCATTTACTTCTTCGACCCCAATGGCCACCGGCTGGAGCTGGCCTGCCCGGACCCCAATGAGGCCGCCCAGCGCCAGCAGCTGGACGCCGTCAAGTGGGCCATGCTGGAGGAATGGAGCCAGACCAAGCGCGCGCCCCGACACGCAGCGTTTTTGCATGACCGCACCCCGGCATCTGGCATATGACGACAGCTTTCGCCCCGGGCCTGGATGCAACCCATGACCCGCTCAGCCGCTGCTGGGTGGACAGCGCTAACGCCGCCGACACGGATTTCCCGATCCAGAACCTGCCCTGGGGCCAGTTTCGGGCCGACACCACCAGCCCCTGGCGCATTGGTGTCGCCATTGGCGACGCCGTGCTGGATGTACAGGCCACAGGCTTGCTCGACCATGCCGACATGGCACGCGTTTTGTCAGCGCCGGCACCGGCGCGGCGCGCACTGCGCCGGGCCCTGTGGCAGGGCTTGCAATGGGGCGCACCGGAGCAAACGGCCTGGCCAAGTGCCCTCTGGCCGCAACAGGCGGTACAACTAGGCCTGCCCTGCGAGGTGGGCGACTTCACGGATTTCTACACCGGCATCCACCACGCCACGGCGGTGGGCGCCATGTTCCGGCCGCAGCAGCCACTGCTGCCCAATTACAAATGGGTACCCATTGGTTACCACGGGCGGGCGTCCAGTGTGCTGCCGTCGGGGCAGGGCTTCCACCGCCCCTGGGGACAAACGCTGCCAGCCGGTGCTGCTGCCCCAGTGTTCGGCCCCAGCCAGCGGCTGGACTACGAGCTGGAGCTGGCGGGCTGGGTCGGTACCGGCAACACGCTGGGCCAACCGATTGACCTGGCGCAGGCGCATGAGCATCTAGCCGGTATCACCCTGCTCAATGACTGGAGCGCGCGCGACATCCAGGCCTGGGAATACCAACCCCTGGGCCCGTTTTTATCCAAGAGCTTTGCCAGCACGGTATCGCCCTGGCTGGTGACGCCCGATGCGCTGGCGCCATTTCGCTGCGCCCCGGCCGCGCGCGTACCCGGTGATCCGGTCCCGCTGGCGTATTTACTCAGCGCGCAGGACCAGGCCCTGGGCAGCTGGGACATCCAGCTGGAAGTGTGGCTACAAACTGCGGCAATGCAGGCCAAAGGGCATCCGGGACAACGTCTGTCCACCTCGAGCCTGCGCGATGCCTACTGGACCCTGGCCCAACTGCTGACGCACCACACGGTCGGCGGCTGCAATTTACGCACCGGCGATGTGCTGGGGACCGGCACGCTGTCGGGGTCGCGCCCGGGCCAAGCCGGCTCACTGCTGGAGTTGACGCATGGCGGGCAGCAGCCCCTAGTGCTGGACAACGGAGAGACCCGCCGCTTTCTCGAAGACGGCGACACAGTGACCCTGCGCGGCCATTGCGAGCGCTCGGGCGCACGCCGCATCGGCTTCGGCCCTTGCAGCGCTACCGTGCTGTCCGCCCGCAGCGGCCCAGTCCCATGATGGCAGCAACAATCGACCAGGACTGGACTAGCTAAAGCGCCGGCAACACCAGCCTGGCTGGGGCATCTCGGATCAATGATTCAAGGAGCGGCATGATCTTGGCTCTCGGCTCCAGGCGGGAATCGAGCTGTCTCCCGGCTTCTATGATGTGCTTGAGCAGTTCATCGCGGCGGTTCTGCACATGGCGCACGTCCGTGGTGGTCTCGCTCCGTGCCAAGTAGCGATGGAAGGCTTCGGCCAAATCCAGCCCTAAAAGGCTCTCTCGCACAAATGCAAAGTGGTGCGCACCCAGTACCCTGGCGCCCTGTATCACGCGCTCCTTGGAGCCCTTGCCAAACACTTGGCGTTCGGTGCTGGCGGACATCTCCGGTCAAATAATCCGGCTGACCAGGAAAAGGCCATCGTCTACAACGAGCTTGTGACCAATGCCGTAGCGTTGCAAAACGTGGTGGATCAGACCCAGGCGCTTCACGTACTGAAGTCCAAAGGAATCGACATTCGCCCGTCAGATTTGGTATTCCTCAGTCCGTATGCCACCAGCAAGCTTAAGCGATTTGGGGAGTACCCAACTGACCTGAAACCCGACGCGATGCCAACTCAGACGACGCTACCTACATAGGGTTTTAGGGATGTGGCAGGTTTTTACACGAATCTTACCGACAGGCCTAATAGGTCAGGAGCGGGGTCATTCGGGAGTAATGCGGCATGCTCAGTTCCGACAAAATGAAGTCGGCTACGTCCGCACGAGACACCTTGCCTGCCGTAACGC
>CAJAXU010000494.1 GCA_903948045.1 uncultured beta proteobacterium
GACGACAGTGCCGGCCAGCGGCTCGACAACTACCTGATGCGTCACCTCAAGGGCGTGCCCAAAACCCACGTCTACCGCATCATTCGCAGCGGCGAGGTGCGGGTCAACAAGGGGCGTGTTGGCGCCGATGCGCGAGTGCAGGCCGGCGACCTGGTGCGCCTGCCGCCAGTCCGGGTGTCGGAGCGGGTGGCCGAGAAAGCCCAGGATATGGCCACGGCCGCGCTTGCCGCGCCCGCCCGCAAGTTTATGGTGCTGTTTGAGGATGAGCACCTGCTGGCGATCGACAAGCCCGCCGGGGTGGCCGTGCACGGTGGCTCGGGCGTGAGTTTTGGTGTGATCGAACAGCTGCGCATGGCGCGGCCGCAGGCGCCGTTTCTGGAACTGGTGCACCGGCTGGACCGCGAGACCAGTGGCATCCTGCTGCTGGCCAAGAAGCGCTCGGCGCTGCGCCAGCTGCAGGACCAGTTCCGTGAGCGCGAAACCGGCAAGATCTATCTGGCGCTGGTGGTCGGCCAGTGGCCAGCGAACCGCAAGGTGCTTGACAAGTCACTGCACAAGTACCTGTTGCCCGACGGCGAGCGCCGGGTGCGCGTGGTCGCCAAAGACGATCCCAATGCCATGACCGCCTTGACTCTGGTCAAGGTGCGCCACAGCGGCGACGGCTTCAGCCTGCTGGAGGTCACGATCCGCACCGGCCGCACCCACCAGATCCGGGTGCACCTGGCCAGCGAAGGCTTTCCGATCGCCGGGGACGATAAATACGGTGATTTTGAGCTGAACAAGTCGCTGCAGCGCGCCTCGGCCACCCCGCCACTCAAGCGCATGTTTTTGCACGCTTGGCGGCTTCAATTTAACCACCCCCTGACTGGCGAGCGCCAGACCTTGCTCGCTGAACTACCCTCCGAACTGGACAATTTTTACCACCATGTCGCCCCTGTCACCACCTGATTCCGCCGCCCGCCTCCGGCAATTCGACCTGATTGCCTTTGACTGGGATGGCACCCTGTTCGATTCCACCGCCATCATCACGCGCAGCATTCAGGAGGCGGTACGCGACGTCGGCGGCACGGTGCCGAGTGACCGGGATGCTGCCTTTGTCATCGGCATGGGCCTCAAAGCCGCACTGGCCCATGCGGCGCCCGATGTGGCTGAAGCGCGTTACCCCGAGCTCGGCGAGCGCTACCGCCACCATTACATGGCCGAACAGCACCGCATCAGCCTGTTTGAGGGCACGCTGGCGATGCTGGCGGCGCTCAAGGCGCGCCAGCATCTGCTGACGGTAGCCACCGGCAAAAGCCGCAGCGGCCTGGATGTGGCCTTGCAGGCGGTCGAGCTGCGCGGCCTGTTCGACGCCTCGCGCACCGCTGATGAGACCGCCGGCAAGCCGCACCCCCGCATGTTGCATGAGCTGATGGCCGAGTTTGGCGTCACGCCGGCGCGGACCCTGATGATTGGCGACACCACCCACGACCTGCAGATGGCGCTTAACGCTGGCTGCGCCAGTGTGGCGGTGAGTTACGGCGCCCACAGCCCAGAGGCCTTTGGCGCGCTCGGGCCGCAGTTTGTTGCCCATTCGGTGCCGGAATTGCACCAGTGGCTGCTGCAGCATGGCTGAGCGCGGGGCCTGACCATGGCCAACGCGCCTGCCTTTGCCCTGTGCGCCTCGGCCGATCTGGCCAATGGCGGCAGCGCTGTGCCGTTTGACGTCGTGTTCGGCGGCCAGACCTGCCGTGCCTTCGCCGTCCGTTACCAGGGCGAGGTGCACGCCTACCTGAACCGCTGTGCCCATGTAGCGATGGAGATGGATTTCCAGCCCAACCGTTTCTTTGACGACAGTGGCGACTGGCTGATCTGCGCCACCCACGGCGCGCTGTACGAACCGCACACCGGCCGGTGCCGCGGTGGCCCCTGCCGCGGTGGCCTGATCAAAATCACCTTGTCCGAGCGGGACGGGGTCGTGCACTGGCATACTGCCCACAACCTGCAACCCCTTGAGTTTTGAATGAACGACCCCCTCAGTCCCGAATCCCCGAGCGAGCCTACCGCGCCAACTTCTCAGTCAAATCGGGCACCAGACCTTGCTGGTATTGAGGGTGTTGCTACAAAAAAAGAAGCGATAACCAAATCCTCAGCCGATTCAGGCTGGGAGCGGGCCACGCTGGAAAAACTGGCCTTTGCCGCGTTGGAGGAGCAGCGGCTGGCAAGGCGCTGGCGCAACGGGGTGCGGCTGGCCTGGTTAGGTTTTCTAGTGGTGGTGGCTTGGCTCGGTTTCAGCCAGAATGGGCCGACCCACGACGTGTCGCAACCGCACACAGCGGTGGTCGAGATCAAAGGCGAGATTGCGTCCGGAGCCGAGGCCAGTGCAGACGCGATCAATGCCTCGTTGCGGGCGGCCTTTGAAGACAGCGGCGCTCTTGCTGTGGTGCTGCTGATCAACTCGCCCGGTGGCAGCCCGGTGCAGGCCGGCATCATCAATGATGAAATCCGCCGCCTCAAGGCCAAACACCAAAAGCCGGTTTACGCGGTGGTGGAGGAGTCCTGTGCGTCGGCGGCTTACTACATTGCCGTGGCTGCAGACAAGATTTTTGTCGACAAGGCCAGCATCGTCGGCAGCATTGGCGTGCTGATGGATGGCTTCGGCTTCACTGGCTTGATGGACAAGCTGGGAATCGAGCGCCGTCTTATGACCGCCGGTGAAAACAAGGGTTTTCTCGACCCGTTCAGCCCGCAGACTGACAAACAGCGGGTGTTCGCCCAATCCATGCTTGACCAGATCCATCAGCAGTTCATCACGGTGGTGCGGGCCGGGCGCGGCGAGCGCCTGAAAGAGACGCCCGAAACCTTCAGTGGCCTCTTCTGGAGTGGCGAGCAGGCGGTGGCGCTCGGCTTGGCCGACCAGTTGGCCAACCTGGACTATGTGGCGCGCGAGATTGTGAAAGCCGAGGACATCGTTGACTACACCCGGCACGAAAACGTCGCTGAACGCCTGGTCAAGCGTTTTGGTGCGTCCATTGGCGAGGCCGCCGCGCGTGCCATCGGTCACAGCGCCGCACTGCGTTAACGGCCGTCAACCGGTCGCTAGCGTCGCTCAGCGTCCCAGCGCAAACACCGCTGGCGTGTTTTTATCCAAAGTGGCGCCCTGTTGGCGCCACAGCTTGACGGTGTGGCTATGGCACTGCGCGCCAGCCAGTGTCAGGCCGCTGCAGATGGCGAGCCGAGTGTTGTGCTGCAAGGCTTGCAGCAGCGTCTGCAGCATGGCGGCATTGCGGTAGGGCGTCTCGATAAAAAGCTGGGTTTGGCCAGTTTTGAGGGCCAGCGATTCCAGCTCGCGGATGCGCTGGCCGCGCTCGGTGGCGTCCTGCGGCAGGTAGCCGACAAAGGCGAACTGCTGGCCGTTGAGGCCGCTAGCGGCCAGCGCCAACAACAGCGACACCGGTCCGACCAGTGGCACCACGGTCAGCCCGAGGTCATGGGCCGCGCGCACCACCGAGGAGCCGGGGTCAGCCACCGCCGGCATGCCGGCTTCGCTCACCAGCCCGATGTCGTGGCCGGCCAGCGCTGCTGCCAGCAGCGGACGGGCGTCAAAATTGCCCTGGTGATCCCCTTTTTTGTGAACTTCGCGCGGCAACTCCTGCAACTGCAGCGCCTGGACCGGTTGCAGCAGAGGGATCAATTCGTCGACACGCTTAAGGTAGGCGCGGGTCGATTTGGCGTTTTCGCAAATCCAGTGACTCAGCCGAGCGGCCACCTGCAAGGTGCCTTGCGGCAGGCTGTCCTGCAGCGGGGCTTGCAGCTCGCAGCCAAAGTCCAGGGGTGCCGGCACCAGGTAAAGCGTGCCGCGCGCGATTGGGCTGGCAGGTGCAGGCACTGCGCTCATGCCGTCAGCACCCGTACCCCAGCTGCGGCCAGCATCCGGCAGGTCCGCATCAGTGGCAGCCCCACCAGAGCGGTGGGGTCATCGTTGTCAATGCGCTCCAGCAGGGCTATGCCCAAGCCCTCACTCTTGGCGCTACCCGCACAGTCGTACGGCGTCTCGGCCAGCAGATAGGCCTCGATCTCGGCATCGCTGAGGTCCCGGAACAGCACTTTGACCTGTGCCAAGTCCATCTGGGCGAAGCCGCTGGCTTGACAAACCACGGCCACCGCCGTTTGGAACACCACGGTTTGGCCGCGCATCTGTCGCAGCTGTGCCACTGCCCGTTCGTGGCTGCCCGGTTTGCCCAGGGCTTGACCGGCCAGATCAGCCACTTGATCAGAGCCGATCACGACGTGGGCTGGAAACCGTGCTGCCACCGTTCGCGCCTTGGTCATGGCCAAGCGGCAGGCGAGCTGCTGTGGCGTCTCATTCGGTTGGGCGGTTTCGTCGACGTCGGGGGCCGCCACTTCGAACGGGATTCGCAAGCGGGCCAGCAACTCGCGCCGGTAGGGTGAAGTAGAGCCGAGCACCAGCCGGCGTTGTATGGGTTCAGTCATGGCGCGATTCTCTTACACTGAGGCCATGCAGCATGAAACCCGGGCACCCTCACTCGATATCCAGGCCTTTGCCGAATCAGCGCGACTGCGCAGCGGCCGCGATTTGCTATCAAATTACGAGCGCCTGATCGATGAAACACAAGGGCTGGGGGCGGACAACCCGGTTGACTGGTCAGCCTACGGCGAATTGCGCGCGGACCAGACCGGCGCCACCCAGGCTTGGCTGCACCTGACAGTGGCCACCCAGCTGCCCCTGACTTGCCAACGCTGCCTGGGCCCGGTTGAGCAGGCCGTCACGATCGACCGCTGGTTTCGCTTTGTCGCGACCGAAGCCTTGGCCGAGGCGCAGGACGACGAAGCCGAGGAAGATCTGCTGGTGACCAGTCGGCAATTCAATTTGTCCGGCCTGATTGAGGACGAACTCCTGATGGCCCTGCCGCTGGTGCCGCGCCACGACACCTGCCCGGGGGATCTCAAAATGGCCGTGGCCGACCCTGGTTTTGACGCGCACGTACCGGAAAAAGTCCATCCGTTCGCCGCGCTGGCCAAACTGCGGCGCGGCGCGGCAGATTGAACGGGCTTCGAGTTACGCTATACTAGTAGGCTTCGCGCGGCCGGTTGCCGTGCTTTCCACTCACCCGGTGTTGCGCCGTTCGCGCAGCGCACAGACGCAAGGAGCAGACCATGGCTGTCCAGCAAAACAAGAAGTCACCTTCCAAACGCGGTATGCACCGCTCGCACAACGCGCTGGTCGTTCCCGGCATTGCCGTCGAAGCCACCACCGGCGAAACGCACCTGCGTCATCACATCAGCCCAACCGGTTTTTACCGTGGGCGAAAAGTCCTCAAGACCAAGTCTGAAGCCTGATCGCAAGCACTCTGCCCGGGCCCGATGCTACTGACCTTGTAGCCTCGGGCCTTTGTTTTGATGCTGTCCATCCTCGGTTGCCCCTTGGCGCTTAGCGCCACCACGTCATGATCACCATTGCCGTCGACTGCATGGGGGGCGATCATGGCCCTCGGGTCACGCTGCCTGCCTGTCGACAGTTCTTGGAGCAGCATCCCGAAGCGCACCTGCTGCTCGTCGGCATGGCTGAGCCGCTGCAATCCTTCGCCCATCCCAGAGCCACCGTGATCGCCGCCACCGAGGTGGTCACCATGGACGACCCGTTGGAGGTGGCGCTGCGGCGCAAGAAAGATTCGTCAATGCGGGTGGCGATCCAGCAGGTCAAAGATGGCCGGGCCCAAGCGGCGGTGTCGGCTGGCAATACGGCGGCCCTGATGGCCATCTCACGCTACCTGCTCAAGACCCTGGACGGCATTGACCGGCCTGCCATTGCGGGCCAGATTCCCAATGCCAAGGGCCGCGCCACCACCGTGCTTGACATGGGTGCCAATGTCGACTGCACCGCCGAGCATCTGCTGCAGTTTGCCGTGATGGGAGCGGCCCTGGTCTCGGTCCTCAGTAGCGAAGACAACCCGTCGGTCGGGCTACTCAATATTGGCGAAGAGGCCATCAAGGGCAACGAGGTGATCAAAAAAACCGGTGAGCTACTGCGCGCTGCTGCCCTGGCCGGTGATCTGAATTTTGTTGGCAATGTCGAGGGCAACGACATTTTCAAGGGCAAGGCCGATATCGTGGTGTGTGATGGCTTTGTTGGCAATGTCGCCCTCAAGGCCAGCGAAGGTCTGGCCACCATGATCGTTGATTTCTTGCGCGCGGAGTTCTCGCGCAACCTGCTGACCAAGTTAGCCGCCCTGGTGGCCTACCCCGTGATTGCGGCCCTGAAGAAGCGCATGGACCACCGCCGCTACAACGGCGGCGCCCTGTTGGGCCTGCGTGGCCTGGTGTTCAAAAGCCACGGATCTGCGGATGAGCTCGGTTTTGGCTTTGCCCTGACCCGTGCCTACGACGCAGCGCGCAATGACTTGCTGCAGCGGGTGCAGGCCCGCATCGCCCATGCGGCGCCGCTGTTGGCAGGCGCTGAACCTATTGCCCACCCTGAGCCCAGTGCCGTCCTGAGTGCCTGACCCATGACACTGTATTCCCGCATCACCGGCACTGGCAGCTACCTGCCGCCGCGCCGCCTCAGCAACGCCGACCTGGTGGCCCAATTGGCGGCCCAGGGGGTGGAGAGCTCGGACGACTGGATTGTGGAGCGCACCGGCATCCGGGCCCGCCACTTTGCCGCCGACGGCGTGTTCAGCAGCGACCTGGCCCTGCACGCCTGCCGCCATGCGCTGGAGGCCGCTGGTGTCGCTGCCAGCGAGATCGACCTGATCATCGTCGCCACCTCCACGCCCGACATGGTGTTTCCCTCCACCGCCTGCATCCTGCAGCACAAGCTTGGCGCTGCCGGCGGTGCGGCGTTTGACGTGCAGGCGGTCTGCAGTGGTTTTGTCTACGCGCTGACCGTGGCCGACGCCATGATCCGCACTGGCGCTGCGCACAAGGCGTTGGTGGTCGGCGCCGAGATTTTTTCGCGCATCCTCGACTTCAAGGACCGCACCACCTGTGTGTTGTTCGGCGATGGCGCCGGCGCCGTGGTGCTGGAAGCCTCTGACACCCCGGGTTTGCTGGCCAGCGACCTGCACGCCGATGGCCGCCACGTCGGCATCCTGTGCGTGCCCGGCCATGTGGCGGGCGGCCAGGTGCTGGGCGACCCGCTGCTCAAGATGGACGGGCAGGCGGTGTTCAAGCTCGCCGTGGGCCTGCTCGAAAGTGCGGCGCACTCGGTGCTGATCAAGGCTGGCAGAACCGAGGCCGACATCGACTGGCTGGTGCCGCACCAGGCCAACATCCGCATCATTCAGAGCACGGCGCGCAAGCTCAAGCTGTCGATGGACAAAGTGATCGTCACCGTTGACCAGCATGGCAACACCTCGGCCGCCTCGATCCCGCTGGCGCTGGATGTGGCGGTGCGCAGCGGCCGCATCCGGCCCGGCGACACGCTGATGCTCGAAGGCGTGGGCGGCGGCTTTACCTGGGGCGCTGTGCTCCTCGATTTATAGCGGTAAACCTAGGCTGTACAAGGCCTGGAGCCTGTTTTTATCCTTTATTTTTGAAATTCTCATGGCACCATTTGCCTTTGTTTTTCCCGGCCAGGGCTCGCAGTCAGTAGGCATGCTCGATGCCTGGGGTGCACACCCGGTGGTGCGTCAGGCGGTTCAGGAGGCCTCCGACGCGCTGGGGGAAGACCTGGGTGCCCTGATCGCGCAGGGCCCGAAAGAGGTGCTGGCCCTGACCACCAACACCCAACCCATCATGCTGCTGGCGGGTGTGGCGGCGTACCGGGTCTGGATGGCTGAGGTCGGCGTGGCGCCAGCCGCCGTGGCCGGTCACTCGCTGGGCGAGTATTCGGCCCTGGTCGCCGCTGGCGTGCTGTCATTGGCCCAGGCGGCACCGCTGGTTCGGTTTCGGGCCCAGGCCATGCAGGATGCCGTGCCGGTGGGCGTCGGTGCCATGGCGGCCATTCTGGGCATGGAGGCCGCGCGCGTGATCGCTGGCTGCGCCACCGTGACGGCTGAGTTTGGGGCCGGTTCGGGTGAGGTGGTGGAAGCGGCCAATTTCAATGACCCGTTACAAACCGTCATTGCCGGCAGCAAGGCAGCGGTTGAGCGGGCCTGCGAGCAGCTGAAGGCCGCGGGCGCCAAGCGCGCGCTGCCGCTGCCAGTGTCAGCCCCCTTCCACTCCAGTTTGATGCGCCCAGCAGCCGAACGCCTGCGCGAGCGCTTGGCCGCGCTGGACTTTCACACACCCAGCATTGCTCTGATCAACAACATCGACGTCGCGGTGCAAACCGATCCGATGCATATTCGGGATGCCCTGTACCGCCAGGCGTTCGGGCCGGTGCGGTGGGTCGAGTGTGTGCAGGCAATGCAGGCGCGCGGGCTGAGCACCCTGATCGAGTGCGGCCCGGGCAAGGTCTTGGCCGGTTTGGTCAAGCGCATCGACCCTGCGCTCAGCGGATACGCCGTGAGCGACCCAACCACTCTGGCAGACGTGAAGGCAGCATTGGCATGAGCGATCTTGAATTCAAAGGTCAGGTTGCCTTGGTCACCGGTGCCTCTCGCGGCATCGGGGCGGCCATTGCAATCGAGCTGGCGCAACGTGGCCTGTCGGTGATCGGCACGGCCACCACCGATGAGGGCGCCGCGCGCATCAGTGACACCCTGGCCGGCTTTGTTGGCTGCGGCGGACGCACCCTCAACGTCAATGAGGCGCCAGCGGTTGAGGCGCTGATTGATGCCCTGCTCAAGTCGCACGGCGCGCTGCACATTCTGGTGAACAACGCCGGCATCACGCGTGACAACCTGGCCATGCGCATGAAGGACGACGAGTGGGATGCGGTGCTGGACACCAACCTCAAGTCGGTGTTCCGCATGAGCCGTGCTGTGATGCGCACCATGATGAAGCAGCGCTATGGCCGCATCATCAACATCACCTCGGTAGTGGGCGCGTCGGGCAATGCCGGCCAGGCCAACTACGCTGCGGCCAAGGCCGGGGTGGCGGGCATGACGCGGGCCCTGGCGCGCGAACTTGGTTCGCGCAACATCACAGTCAACTGTGTGGCGCCCGGTTTCATCGCGACCGACATGACGGCCACGCTGCCTCCCGAACAACACAAAGCCCTGTTGACCCAAATCCCGCTGGGGCACCTGGGTCAGCCGTCCGACATTGCACATGCCGTGGCTTACTTGGCCTCGCCGCAAGCCGCTTATGTCACCGGGCAAGAGCTGCATGTCAATGGCGGTATGTTCATGTGAATCAGGCCAGATGGCATGAAAAGCCGACGGGCCCGAAGCACGGCTAAAATCACCGATCCATTCACAACCCTCCGAGGGAATCCATGAGCGATATCGAAGCACGCGTTAAAAAAATCATTGCCGAACAACTCGGTGTTGAAGAGTCACAGGTCACCAGTGAGAAAGCCTTCGTGGCCGATCTCGGCGCGGACTCACTCGACACCGTGGAACTGGTGATGGCGCTGGAGGATGAGTTCGGCATCGAGATCCCCGATGAGGATGCTGAAAAAATCACGACGGTGCAAAACGCGATCGATTACGCCAACACGCACCAAAAAGCCTGAGGTCAGGCGGCTGGTGCCGCCCGCCTTCAATGGCCCTGAATCCGTGCCGTCGCCGGCGGCTTTTGTCAGATGAACTCCTGATTGCATACTTCAATGGCCCGACGTCGCGTTGTTATCACTGGTTTAGGTTGTGTCAGCCCCGTAGGCAATACGGTGGCGCAAGCCTGGGCCCAAATCCTGGCCGGCAAGTCCGGCATTGGTCCGATCACCAAGTTTGATGCCTCCACCTTCGCTTGCAAGATTGCCGGCGAAGTCAAGGGTTTTGACCTCGAGTCCTACCTGACCGCCAAAGAGGCGCGCACCATGGACACCTTCATCCATTTCGGCATTGCGGCGGCCAGCCAGGCCGTGGCTGATGCCGGTTTGCCCACTGGCGCTGCGCTTGACGATGACTTCGCCAACCGTATCGGTTGCGTGCTGGGCTCGGGCATTGGCGGTTTGCAGATGATCGAAGAGGTGCATGGCGAGTTCATGCAACGTGGCGCACGGCGCATTTCTCCTTTTTTTGTGCCATCCACCATCGTCAATATGGTGGCCGGGCAGGTGTCTATTCGCTTCGGCTTCAAGGGCCCTAATATCTCGGTCGTTACGGCCTGTACCACGGGCTTGCATTGCATTGGCGAAGCGGGCCGCATGATCGAATACGGCGATGCCGATGTGATGGTGGCCGGGGGTGCGGAGTCCACAGTGTCCCCTCTGGGCATCGGTGGCTTTGCCGCGATGCGTGCCTTGAGCACCCGCAATGACGACCCCGAGACCGCATCACGCCCGTGGGACCGCGACCGCGATGGCTTTGTGTTGGGCGAAGGCGCGGGCGTGATGGTGCTCGAAGAGTACGAACACGCCAAGGCGCGTGGTGCCAAAATTTATGCCGAACTCGCTGGCTTTGGCATGAGCGCCGACGCCAGCCATATGACGGCGCCGAATATGGATGGTCCGCGCCGGGCGATGGTGGCGGCCCTGCGCAATGCCGGCGTCAATGCAGACGCCATCCAGTATGTGAACGCGCATGGCACTTCGACGCCGCTGGGCGATCTCAATGAGACGCATGCGATCAAGGCGGCGCTCGGCGCCCATGCCCATCAGGTGGTGGTCAACTCCACCAAATCCATGACCGGCCACTTGCTGGGCGGCGCTGGTGGCATTGAGTCGGTGTTCACGGTATTGGCCCTGCACCACCAGATCAGCCCGCCAACCATCAATATCTTCAACCAGGATCCTGAGTGTGACCTGGACTACTGCGCCAACACGGCGCGCGACATGAAGATCGACTTTGCGCTGAAGAACAATTTCGGCTTTGGTGGCACCAACGGTTCCTTGGTGTTCAAGCGCCTGAGCTGATCATCTCTCGCGCCTGACTTGCGTTCAGATCGTCGGTCACCATGCATCAAGCCCCGGCGCTTGCCTTCCAAGTGGGGCGCTCTGCGGTCCATGGCTATTTGTTGATCGGGCTGGCTGGCGTAAGCTTGATGACTGGCGTGTTATGGCTTCTACCCATTGACGATGCAGGCTGGCGACAGGCGCTGTTTTTCGTCAGCTGGTTGTTGGTACTGGGGATTGCTGTTCGGCAGTGGCAACACTGGCCAAGCGGTGAATTGATTTGGGATGGCGCAGCATGGCGTTGGCAGGGCACGGGTTTGTGGGCCACGGAGCAATGCCATGGCCTGTTGCGGCCGCAGCTCGATTGGCAGGTTGGCCTGTTGCTGAGCCTGCAGCCCGACTCCGGCAAGCGCATCTGGCTGTGGGCCCAGTGCTGCGACGATGCCCGGGAATGGGCTGCCCTGCGGCGGGCTGTCTTTGCCCCGGCCCGGTCGGCCGAGCCCATCCCTGATGGCGACGCTGACCAGGCCGTGAACCGTTGAGCACCGACCTGCCCACCCCACCGCCAGGCGACAGCGACGCCCTGCTGGTGCAGCGGGCCGTGGCCGGGGATCAGCGCGCCTTCGAGCTGCTGGTGATCAAGTACCAGCGGCGGCTACAGCGCCTGATCGGCCGGATGGTGCGGGATACCGATCTGGTCGAAGACATTGCGCAGGAGACCTTTATCCGGGCTTACCGTGCCCTGCCGCAATTTCGCGGTGACGCTCAGTTTTATACCTGGCTCTACCGCATCGCGGTCAACACGGCGAAGAAGTTCTTGCAGGAACGTAAGCGCTCGCCGACCATGTCGGACAGCGCATTTGCATCAAACGGCGACAACGATGAAACTTTTCGGGCGGTAGCGGAACCAACTACCAACGAAACGCCGGAGTCCGTGCTGGCCGCCAAGGAAATCGCTGATGCAGTGAACAGCGGTCTGGCCGCCCTGCCGGACGATTTGCGGCAGGCGCTGACCTTGCGCGAAATTGAAGGCTTGACGTATGAAGAAATTGCCGCCGTGATGGACTGCCCGATGGGCACGGTGCGGTCCCGTATTTTTCGGGCGCGAGAGCTGATATCCGCCAAATTGAAACCGATGCTGGAGAGACAGACTGGCAAACGCTGGTAGACCACCATGACCGAGACTCCGAAACCTTCTGATGACGACGCCGAGTTGGCTTCGGCGTTGGCTGATGGGCAGTTGAGTGCGGCCGAATCGGCGCGTGCGCTTGACTGGGTCAGTCAGACGGAGACCGGGCGACAGCATTGGCAGGTCTACCAC
>CAJAXU010000495.1 GCA_903948045.1 uncultured beta proteobacterium
GCAAGCGCAGGGCATGCGCACCATGGGCCAGCACTGGCTGCGTGGCATGGTGCACCCGGCCGTGCTCGATACGCCCTTGTACGAGGCCATGCTGGCCATGGTGGCGCGCAGCAGCCCGGCCCAGTTTGCCGCCCAGATCGAGGCCCTGCTCGGCCGGCCCGACGCCGCGCCCCTGCTGCCCGGTATCGCCTGCCCCACACTGGTGTTGACCGGGCGCCAGGACGCCTGGAGCCCGCCCGCGCAGCACGAGGCCATGGCGCAGGCCATTCCGGGTGCGGTCTTGTCCATCCTGGAAGATTGTGGCCACATGAGCACGCTGGAGCAAACCCAGGCGGTGAATGCGGCACTGACGGCCTGGCTGGCGCGCCCGGCGGCATGACAGAATGCGGCCATGACTGAGTGCGACATTGCGATTTTTGGCGCCGGCATCGCGGGCGCTTCGCTGGCCTGGCGGCTGGCCGATCATGGCCGAGTGCAACTGCTGGAGCGCGAGGTACAGCCCGGTTATCACTCGACCGGCCGTTCGGCCGCGCTGTTCCTTGAAAGTTACGGCCCGCCGGCGGTGCGCGCCATGACCCGCGCCAGCCGCGCCTTTTATGAGCAGCCGCCCGCCGGTTTTGGTGACAGCCCGCTGATTCAGCCGCGTGGCGCGCTCTACCTGGCCACGCCGGGGCAACAGGCCCTGCTGGATCACCTGCGGCAAGACTTGGCGCCCACCTGCCCGGGGCTTGTGACGCTGGATGCGGCACAAATCCTGGCCCGCGTGCCCTGTTTGCGCGCCGACCAGGTGCTGGCCGGCCTGTATGACGCCAGCGCCGAAGACATGGATGTAAACGCCATCCACCAGGGTTTTTTGCGCGGGTTTTTACAAAATGGGAAGGCTGCCGGCAGCGCGCTGCGCTCCAACGCCCACCTGACCAGTGCCCGGCATGACGGTCACCGCTGGCAGCTGCAGTTTGCCGACGGCCAGACCCTGCAGGCCAACACGGTGGTCAACGCCGCTGGCGCCTGGGCCGACGAGCTCGGCGCCCTGCTTGGCGCACGCCCGATCGGGTTGCTGCCGCACCGCCGCAGCGCCTTCACCTTCAAGCTACCCGATGGACAGGTCGGTGCCGATTGGCCGGCAGTGATCGGCGTGGACGAGAGCTATTACTTCAAGCCTGACGCCGGCCACATGCTGGGCTCACCCGCCAACGCCGACCCGACTACACCGCACGATGTGCAGCCCGAAGAGCTGGATATTGCCCTGGGCATCGCGCAGATCGAAGCCGTGACCCAGTTCAGCATCCGCCGGCCCGCCAGCACCTGGGCCGGCCTGCGCTCCTTTGTGCCCGACGGCGAGATGGTGATTGGCCCGGATGCCGAGACGCCCGGCCTGTTCTGGCTGGCAGCGCAGGGCGGTTATGGCATCCAGAGCGCAGTGGGCGCCAGCGCGCTGGCCGATGCATTGTTGCGCGGCACTGGGCTGCCGGCCGAGCTGGTGCAAGAGGGGCTGGACCCGCGTGCCCTGTCGCCCGACCGGCTGAGC
>CAJAXU010000496.1 GCA_903948045.1 uncultured beta proteobacterium
GCCTAAGCTACCTCCTGATCACCCATGATGTGGCCGTGATCCGGGCCATGGCCCATGATGTGCTGGTCATGAAAGATGGCTTGATGGTCGAATCCGGTCCTGTTGCTGAGGTGTTGCAAAGACCCGTGCAGGCCTACACGCGTCAATTGTTGGCAGCAGCAGCCTGAGCGTCTGCCACTGGTCTGGCCAAGACAGGGCCCTCACAGCGTATCTGGGTCCTTTAATCAGGGTCCTGCCCTGACTTTCAGAGTACAATCCAAAGCTCACGACCAAGCGGGCGGGTAATCACCGCCCGTTTTTTTTGGCCTGTTGTTTTTGTTGATTTAACCCTGATACCTGTGACACTGAAGGACATCGTCGAACAAACCGTAGCCGGACTGGGCTACGACCTGGTGGACACCGAACGGTCTGCCGGTGGTTTGCTGCGGATCACCATCGATCTGCCCTGGCCGCAGGCCAGCAGTGCGGCCGGTGTTGAGCAGTTTATCAATGTAGAAGACTGCGAAAAAGTCAATCGGCAGTTGCAATTTGCTTTGGAAGTCGACGGCATTGAATACAAGCGTCTTGAGGTGTCGTCCCCGGGCATTGACCGGCCGCTGCGACACGACAAGGATTTCGAGCGCTTTGTCGGTTCGGTCATTGACATCACGCTCAAGGCTCCAATGGGTGCTGCGGCACAGGGCCAAGTCAATGCCAACCGTAAAAAGTTTCGTGGCACGCTTGAGCGGCGCGATGGCGACGGTGGCCTGTCCGGCTGGCAGATCGTCTGGCGCGATGAGCCGGCCGTGAAGCCGGGGCAGAAGGTGAGCCGCAAACGTGTGCCGGCGCCAATGCAGGTGCTGGGGTTTACGCAAGAAGAGCTGCGGGAGGCGCGATTGGCGCCCATTGTCAGCTTCAAGGGTCGAGGTGCTCCAGCAGGTGCTGACGGCAGTACAGACGAATTTGGATTGAGTTGAAACAGGAGAGTCTTGGCATGAATCGCGAAATGTTAATGCTGGTGGAAGCCATCTCACGTGAAAAAAACGTGGAACGGGATGTGGTGTTTGGCGCTGTCGAAGCGGCGCTGGCGCAGGCAACAAAAAAGCTGTACCAAGGCGATGTCGACATTCGGGTGGTGGTTGACCGTGACAACGGCACCTACGAGACCTTTCGTCGCTGGCACGTTGTACCCGATGAGGCCGGCCTGCAGTTACCGGACCAAGAGATCCTGCTGTTTGAAGCCAAAGAACAGATTGAGGACGTCGAGGTCGATGAATACATCGAAGAAACCGTCGCGTCAGTGCCCATTGGCCGCATCGGCGCTATGGCGGCCAAGCAAGTCATCCTGCAAAAGATCCGCGACGCCGAGCGCGAGATGCTGCTCAATGATTTCATGTCTCGTGGAGACAAGATATTTGTCGGCACCGTCAAGCGCATGGACAAAGGCGACATCATTGTAGAAAGTGGTCGCGTCGAGGGTCGTCTGCGCCGCAGCGACATGATCCCCAAGGAGAATTTGCGCACCGGCGACCGGGTTCGGGCCATGATCATGGAGGTGGACCTGACTTTGCGCGGCGCACCCATCATCTTGTCGCGCTCGGCGCCGGAGTTCATGATGGAACTGTTCCGCCAGGAAGTCCCTGAAATCGAACAGGGCTTGCTGGAGATCAAGTCTTGCGCTAGGGACTCGGGTTCCCGTGCCAAGATTGCCGTGCTGTCGCATGACAAGCGCGTCGACCCTATCGGCACCTGTGTTGGTGTGCGTGGTACCCGCGTCAACGGTGTCACTAATGAATTGGCCGGCGAGCGGGTTGACATTGTGTTGTGGAGCGAAGACCCGGCGCAGTTTGTGATTGGTGCACTGGCGCCTGCTAACGTGTCGTCGATCGTGGTGGACGAAGAGCGGCACGCCATGGATGTGGTTGTGGATGAAGAAAACCTGGCTATAGCGATCGGCCGAGGTGGCCAGAATGTGCGTCTGGCTTCTGACCTAACGGGCTGGAAGATCAACATTCTGGATGCTGCCGAGTCAGCGCAAAAGCTGGCCACTGAAATGGATTCGGGCCGCAAGCTGTTCATGGAAAAGCTTGACGTTGACGAAGAAATAGCCGATCTCCTGATCGCCGAAGGCTTCACCAGCCTGGAGCAGGTCGCATACGTACCTCTGGAAGAAATGCTAGAGATCGAAAGTTTTGATGAAGATACCGTGAATGAACTGCGCACCCGAGCCAAGGATGCCCTGTTGACCATGGAGATCGCCCATGAAGAAAGCGTTGGCGAGGTATCACAAGACCTGCGTGACCTGGAGGGCCTGTCCACGGAACTCATCGCCAAGCTGGCAGATAGCGGCGTGCACACGCGGGACGATCTGGCCGATCTGGCCATCGACGAACTTACCGAGATCACCGGCCAGTCTGAAGACGAAGCCAAAGCCATGATCATGAAGGCGCGCGAGCATTGGTTTGCCAATGAAGCCGCTTCCGCAGCATGAAGTCAAAGTCATGAAAACCCATTTTCAGTGATGGTTGCGCAGAGCCCGCCGGGCTTGTCCAGCCGAACTAAAGGTTACACAAGAAATGTCCAGTACGACCGTCGCCGAGTTTGCAACAGAACTCAAAAAATCAACCGATACGCTCCTTGAGCAGCTGAAATCGGCCGGGGTTGCCAAGTCGGCGGCCTCTGACAACCTGTCCGAGGCCGACAAGCAGCGTTTGTTGGGTTATCTGCAGGCGAGCCACGGCACGGCCAGTCCAGAACGCAAGAAAATCACACTGGTAAAAAAATCAACCAGTGAAATCAAGCAGGCCGATTCAACCGGCAAGGCCCGCACAATCCAGGTCGAGGTCCGTAAGAAACGCACTTTTGTGCGTCGTGAAGACGGCGTTGAAGTTGCCCAAGACGGCGTGGCCATGCCAGTAGAGGATGAAATCGAGGTCCAACCGCTGATTGACACGGTCGAATTGGCGCGTCGTGAAGAAGAGGCACGCCGTCAGGCTGAGCTGATCCGTCGCCAGGAAGAAGAGTTGGTGGAGCGTCGGCGCCAGCGCGAAGCACTGGAAGCCCGTGCCCGCGAGGCGGCTGAACAGGCGGCGAATCAAAAGGCCGCTGAGCTCAAAGCCGCTGAGGCAGCCGCAGAAAAAGCCAGGCCCGTCGCACCTGAGGCACTGGCACAAGAGGCTTCTGAGAGCGCTGCCGCCAGGGCGCAGGAAGCCGCGTCCAGGGCCGAGGCCGTGGCCAAGACCCAAGAGCTCGAGCGCGCCAGCGCGGCGGCCGCAGCCAAAGCTCGTGCCGACGAAGATGTGGCCCGTGCAGCAGATCTGGGGGACCGTCGGCGCAAAGCCGAGGCTGAGGCCGCGGCCATTCGCCTGATGATGTCGGCGCCGGCCAAAAAGCCGCCACCGCCGCCTAAGAAGCCCGAAGAAGTCAAACCCGTGGTCAAGCCGGGCGCCGTTGACGCCACCAAAGCCGGGCTCAAAGGCACCTTACATAAACCAGCTGCTGGCACAACTGCGGCCAAGCCAGCACGCCCCGGCGTACCTGGAGCGCCAGGCGCCAGCACCACGGCGGGCGCGGGCAAGGAAGTCAAGTCAGCAAAGCTGTCAAGCAGCTGGGCCGGCGATCCGGCCAAGAAGAAAGCCATCCCGACCCGGGGTGATACTGGCGCCGGCGCTGGACGTGGTGGCAACTGGCGTGGCGGCCCGAGGGGTCGGCGCTCCGGCAATGACCGCGATCGCGACGACCATGCCATGCAGTCGGCACCCGCAGAACTGCGCGTGATTGAAGTGCACGTGCCGGAGACCATTACGGTGGCCGAGCTGGCACACAAGATGGCGGTCAAAGCCTCTGAGGTGATCAAGCATTTGATGAAGCTCGGTCAAATGGTCACGATCAACCAGCCGCTGGACCAGGACACCGCCATGATTCTGGTGGAGGAAATGGGCCACAAAGCCATCATTGCCGCGCTGGACGACCCTGAAGCCTTTACCGCCGACGAGGTGCTGCAGCAGCAGTCGGAATCGCTGCCCCGGGCTCCGGTGGTGACCGTGATGGGTCACGTCGACCACGGCAAGACCTCGCTGCTGGATTACATCCGGCGCGCCAAAGTGGCCTCCGGTGAAGCCGGTGGCATCACCCAGCACATTGGTGCCTACCACGTAGAGACGCCACGCGGCATGATCTCCTTCCTTGACACCCCAGGCCACGAGGCCTTCACGGCCATGCGGGCCCGCGGTGCCAAGGCGACCGATATCGTGATTCTGGTGGTCGCGGCCGATGACGGCGTCATGCCGCAAACCCGCGAGGCCATCAAGCACGCCAAGGCGGCCGGAGTGCCGATCGTGGTGGCGATCAACAAGATCGACAAACCCGACGCCAACACCGAGCGCGTCAAGAACGAACTGGTGGTCGAGGAGGTCGTGCCAGAAGAGTTCGGCGGTGAATCGCCGTTTGTGTCGGTGTCGGCCAAAACTGGCCAAGGTATTGACAACCTGCTGGAGCAGGTGCTGTTGCAGGCCGAGGTGCTCGAATTGCGTGCGCCGGTGGACGCCATGGCCAAGGGTCTGGTGATTGAGGCCGAGCTTGACAAGGGGCGCGGCCCGGTCGCGACTGTGCTGGTCCAATCCGGCACACTCAAGACGGGTGACATCGTGCTGGCCGGTTCCACCTATGGCCGCGTGCGTGCCATGCTGGACGAGAATGGCAAGACCATCAAGTCTGCCGGCCCTTCGATCCCAGTCGAGATCCAGGGCTTGACCGACGTGCCACAAGCCGGCGACGAGTTCATGGTGATGTCCGACGAGCGACGTGCCCGCGAAATCGCCACCTACCGCGCTGGCAAGTTCCGCCACACCAAGCTGGCCAAGCAGCAAGCCGCCAAGCTGGAGAATATGTTCACCGACATGACGGCGGGTGAGGTCAAGCTGGTGCCCATCATCATCAAGGCCGACGTGCAAGGCTCGCAGGAGGCGCTGGCGCAATCGCTGCTCAAGCTCTCCACCGACGAGGTCAAGGTGCAATTGGTGTACACGGCAGTTGGCGGTATCAGTGAGTCGGATGTCAACCTGGCTATTGCCTCCAAGGCGGTCATCATCGGCTTCAACACCCGTGCGGATGCAGGGGCGCGCAAGTTGGCCGAGAACAATGGTGTCGACATTCGCTACTACAACATCATCTACGACGCGGTGGATGAATTGAAGGCCGCCATGTCGGGCATGCTGACGCCTGAGAAGAAAGAGGAGGTCATCGGTACCGCCGAAATTCGCCAGGTGTTCAAGGTGTCCAAAATTGGCTCGATCGCGGGTTGTATGGTCACCGCTGGGCTGGTGCGGCGGGCTGCACGTTTGCGGCTGCTGCGCAACAACATGGTGGTGTTCACTGGTGAACTCGAGTCGCTCAAGCGCTTCAAGGACGATGCACGGGAAGTCAAGGAAGGTTTTGAGTGCGGTTTGAACATCAAAAACTACAACGATATCCAGGAAGGCGACGTGCTGGAGTTCTTTGAAATCCGCGAAGTGGCCCGTACCCTGTGACACAGGCGAGCTGAGTCGTGCGCAAAAAGTCGAGTACACCCAATCGCAGCTTCAAGGTCGCCGATCAGATCCAGCGGGATCTGACCGAGCTGATCGCGCGCGAGTTGAAAGACCCACGTGTGGGCATGGTCACCATCCAGGGCGTTGAAGTCACGCCAGATTACGCCCATGCCAAAGTGTTTTTCAGCCTGCTGCAGGGCGACACCAAGGCCTGCGAAGAGGGTTTGAACCAGGCCGCCGGCTTTTTGCGGGCGGGCCTTTTCAAGCGGCTGCATATCCACACTGTTCCAACGCTGCACTTTTTGTTTGACCGCACCACCGAACATGCCGCCGACATGAATGCGCTGATCGCGCGGGCGGTGTCGTCCCGGGCCAAGGAAGACTGAAGCCGTGAACGCGCCGCAAGCACGGATTGCCAGGCGCCCCGTGCACGGGGTGCTTTTGCTCGACAAGCCGCTGGGCTTATCGAGCAATAACGCCCTGCAAAAAGCCAAATGGTTGCTGCAGGCAGAAAAAGCCGGCCACACCGGCACACTGGACCCTCTGGCGACCGGTGTATTGCCACTGTGCTTTGGCGCCGCGACCAAGTTCAGTCAACTCCACCTGGATGCTGACAAAACCTACGAGGCAGTTGCGCGGCTTGGGATCAAGACCAGCACCGGCGACGCTGAAGGCGACATCATTCAAAGTCGACCGGTGCAGGTCACCGCAGCAGATTTGGACGCCGTCAAACATCGCTTCATCGGCGCCCTCATGCAGACACCTCCCATGCACAGCGCCCTAAAAAAAGACGGCCGTCCTCTGTATGAGTATGCGCGTGCCGGAATCGAGGTCGAGCGGGCCGAACGCGCTGTCATTATTTATGAGCTGAATATGGTGCTAAGCCCCGTCAGTCATGAATACTTCGCTATTAAAATAGTAGTAAAATGCAGCAAGGGCACATACATCCGAACGCTGGCTGAGGACATCGGCGAGGCGCTTGGCTGCGGTGCTCACCTGAGTGCGCTGCGGCGCATCGAAACGGGTGGTTTTCATGCCGCGCAGTGCGTGACCTTAGAGGCGCTTGAAACGATGACCTTGCAGCAGCGCCTGGCCTGTCTGCATCCGGTGGACGATCTGTTGCGACAACACACGGTCGTCACATTGCAAAGTGAAAATGCGGGACGCTTCTTGAGCGGCATGCGCCGC
>CAJAXU010000497.1 GCA_903948045.1 uncultured beta proteobacterium
CAACACGATGTCGCGGATCAGCGGCTCAGGCAGGTCGGTGTGCTCGCGCAGCGGAAATGCCACGTTTTCGAACACCGACAGGTCGGCAAACAGCGCGCCGAACTGGAACAGCATGCCCATGCGCCGGCGCGCGGCATACAGCTCAGTCTGGTTCATCGGGCCGATGTCCTGGCCGTCAAACAGGGTCTGCCCGGACTGGGCCCGGTTTTGCCCGCCAATCAGGCGCAGGATGGTGGTCTTGCCGCCGCCCGAGGCGCCCATCAGCGCGGTGACCTTGCCACGCGGCACCACCAGCGAAATGTCGTCCAGGATGACCCGCTCGCCGTAACCAAAGGTGAGGTGACGCAGTTCGACGAGGGATTCTGAAACTGAAGCGGCCATAAAACAAGGACACCGGGACTGCCCCGGCCGGGCCGATCATAAGGGC
The DNA here is from genome assembly GCA_903948045.1 of uncultured beta proteobacterium. Classification (GTDB taxonomy): domain Bacteria; phylum Pseudomonadota; class Gammaproteobacteria; order Burkholderiales; family Burkholderiaceae_C; genus Rhodoferax. Next base: position 428 of record CAJAXU010000497.1, read on the forward strand.
TGGCCCTGATGCCCTGATGACAAAACCCTGGCTTTACCTCAGCCTTACCTTGGCAATTCGCTAAAACCCATCAAAAACTCGTCGACGGCGCGCGCCGCCTGACGGCCCTCACGGATCGCCCACACCACCAGGCTTTGGCCGCGGCGAATGTCGCCGGCGGCAAACACCTTGGCCACGTTGGTGGCATAGCCACCCACCGCCTCGGTGCCGGCCCGGGCGTTGCCACGCGCATCGCGCTCGACGCCAAAGCTGTCCAGCACCGTGGCCACCGGGCTGACAAAGCCCATGGCCAGCAACACCAGGTCCGCCGGCAACACCTGCTCGCTGCCCGACACCTCGACCATCTTGCCGTCCTTCCACTCGACGCGCACGGTCTTGAGGCCGGTGACCCGGCCGTCAGCACCGAGGAACTCTTTGGTGGAGATGGCGAATTCGCGCTCGCAACCCTCGTCATGGCTGGAGCTGGTGCGCAGCTTGAGCGGCCAGTAGGGCCAGGTCATGGGCCGGTTTTCTTCCACCGGTGGTTGCGGCATCACCTCGAACTGGGTCACGCTGGCAGCGCCATGGCGATTGCTGGTGCCAACGCAGTCGCTGCCGGTGTCGCCGCCGCCAATCACGATCACGTGCTTGGCCGTGGCGCGCAGCTGGTCGGCCAGCGTGTCGCCGGCGTTGACCTTGTTTTGCTGCGGCAGAAACTCCATGGCGAAATGGATGCCGGCCAGCTCGCGGCCTAGCACCGGCAGGTCACGCGATTGCTCGGCACCGCCAGTCAGCAGCACGGCGTCAAAGTCTTGTTGCAGTTGGGCGGGTGACACGGTCTCGTGCGCCCAGTTAGTGACCTTGGTGCCCTCGGGCAGTGCCCCCACCAGCACACCGGTGCGGATGGTGACGCCCTCGGCCTCCAGCTGTGCCACGCGGCGGTCAATGTGGTTTTTCTCCATCTTGAAGTCGGGAATGCCGTAGCGCAGCAGGCCGCCGACACGGTCGTTCTTTTCGAACAGGGTCACCGCATGGCCGGCGCGCGCCAGTTGCTGCGCTGCCGCCATGCCGGCCGGGCCAGAGCCCACCACCGCCACCTTTTTGCCACTGGCCTGGGCGGCCGGGCGCGGCTGCACCCAGCCCTCGCTCCAGGCTCGGTCGATGATGGCGTGCTCGATCGACTTGATGCCCACCGCGTCATCGTTCACATTCAGGGTGCACGCGGCCTCGCAGGGTGCCGGGCAGATGCGGCCGGTGAACTCGGGGAAGTTGTTGGTGCTGTGCAGCACCTCGATGGC
>CAJAXU010000498.1 GCA_903948045.1 uncultured beta proteobacterium
TCCCCGGCCTGCAGGGCGGCCCGCTGATGCATGTGATTGCCGCCAAGGCGGTGGCCTTCAAGGAGGCGCTGGCGCCCGAGTTCAAGCTGTACCAGCAACAGGTGCTGATCAATGCCAAGGTGGTGGCGCAGACCCTGACCGAGCGCGGCCTGCGCATCGTCAGCGGCGGCACCGAAAGCCACGTGATGCTGGTCGACCTGCGGGCCAAGGGCATCACCGGCAAGGAAGCCGAAGCCGTGCTGGGCGACGCCCACATGACCATCAACAAGAATGCCATCCCGAACGACCCGGAAAAGCCGATGGTCACCAGCGGCGTTCGCATCGGCACGCCGGCCATGACCACGCGCGGCTTCCGCGACGAGGAAGCGCGCCTCACGGCCCACATGATCGCCGATGTGCTGGATAAGCCGCGCGACGCCGACAACATCGCGGCGGTACGGGCGCGGGTCAACGCACTCACCGCACGCTTCCCGGTCTACCGCTAAACCCCGCCCATCCGGCCGGACCCAGTTGCCGCCCCGATGAAGTGCCCGTTTTGCAGCCATGCAGACACCCAGGTGGTGGAGACGCGCATTTCAGAAGAGGGCGACTCCATCCGGCGCCGGCGCCAGTGTGCCGCCTGCGACAAACGGTTCACCACCTATGAGCGGCCGGACGTCAATTTCCCGACTATCGTCAAAAAGGACGGCCGGCGCATTGACTATGAGCGCGCCAAGTTACTCGCCTCGATGAACCTGGCGCTGCGCAAGCGCCCTGTCAGCACCGAGCAGGTCGACAGCGCAATTGAGCGGATCGAGGAAAAGCTTCTCAACCTTGGGCTGCGTGAAGTCGCCTCAACCCGCATTGGTGAGCTCGTCATGCGTGAGCTGAAAAAGCTCGACAAGGTGGCCTATGTGCGCTTTGCCAGCGTATACCGCAGTTTCGAGGACATTGACGAGTTCAAGACGCTGGTGGACGAGGTGCGGCGCTAGCGCCAGCATTCGGCCACGGTGGGCTCGCTCGCCGAGCGGCCTTTGACACCGGTGTGGGTCAGGGTCAGATCGCCACAGATGTCGGTGCCAGTAGGGGTTGCGGTCAGGGTGTAGCCATTGAGCGTGGCCACCACACTCAGGTTGTAGCGCGGTGCTTCTGCAGGGACCGCCAACAAGCGGGCCGGCAGTGTCGGGCTGACCGTCCCCAACTCATCGGTGGTGTAGCGGCTGTTGGCCGCATAAAACCGCTCCATGAACTGCTGCGCCTCCATTAAGGAGGTGCGCGCCGACGAGCGCTGCCCACGTTTCACACTCTCCATATAGCTTGGGTAAGCCACCATCGCCAGGATGCCGACGATGGCCAGCACGATCATCAGTTCAATCAAGGTGAACCCGGGGGCGACAGCGGCTGGTCGCCGGCGGGCTGGCAAGGGGTGTGGGCACATGGTCTGAGTCCTGTCGGCTAGGGTCAGCGAATCGGTGGATTGATGATACGCCGCCAGACACGGTCACGCATCACCCGCGCGCCACTGGCCAGGTCTGGCGCCTCGATCGTTGCACGCTGCTGGCTGGTGGTGTTCTGGATGCTGATCACGGTCTTGCAGACCCCGCTGGCACAGGTCGGGGTACTGCGGATGACGGCGTCAATGCCATCGGCGTTGGTGCCATAGCCGGCCACCAGGGTGTCGGCCACGGTAAACAGACCGTCGCCATTGGTGTCGAACATCGGGTAGTCCGGGTTCAGGCCCTGCTCCACCGGGAAAAGAAAATTCACGCCCTGCCCGATCGCGGCGTCGCAAACAATCACATCACGTGCTGGCACCACGGCACTGACCAACGCCACCTTGCTGCTCACCATCTGTGCCGGGTAGACCACCCGCATGCCAGCCAGGGCATTCAGGTCGGTGACCCAGCCACGCTGAGTGGCCCAGTTGACCGGCGTCCCCGCCAACGAGTAAAAAGTGGCGCCACTGGCAGCCGCGACCTGGGACAGGCTACGCGCCTCCAGCGCGGCGCGGCCCATGGGCCGGGCCAGACTGTCACCAGCCTGGTCTCGCACACCGTACATGGATTGCGCTGCCGTCGAGTTGGCATCCGCTTCAGTGCTGAGCACGCCGGTACCGAACACCAGCAATTTGCCGCCCAGCGAATGGTCAAACACCAGCGGTGCCTGGGTGATAGGTTGCGCCACACCCGCGGCACTGGTGGCGGCAAACAGGGCGGTGCCCCCCGAGACTTCAAAGCGACTGGCAGCGCTGGCCAGGTAGTCGAGCTTCCAGAGATTGCCCTTGAGGTCGCCTGCGTACAGCGCGGTGATTTCACCCGTGCTGTTGCGCACCACGCCCACCCCACCCAGGCCATTGGCGCCGGAGCCGTCCACCACCAGCGTCTGGGCTGCGCCGGTTTGCAGGTTGACCACAAACAGCACCGCCCGCCCGGCATCGCTGAAGCTGCCATTGCCAAAAATGGCCACCCACTCCCCGTTGGGCAGCACGCCGACCTGGACCGGTGCCGCCACATAACCCAGGTCGGTATGGGTCGCGTTGCTGAGCTCCCAGCGCACCGTGCTGGCACCCAGATTGGCCGTGTCGGTGACATCCAGCGCAAACACCGCCCGCCCGCCAGAGCCCAGCGAACCCAGCAGGTAGTTGCGCCAACTGGCAGCGCCGGCGCCTGGGGCATTGACAAAGGCATCGGTCTCCATCAGCGGACCATCGACGAAATACTGGTGGTACAGCAGCCCGGTGCCGTAGGTCTTGTCGCTCAATTTAGACAGATTGGGGTAGACCGTGCGCGGCACATAGGCGAACACCTCCCGACCATCTTCCGCGGCCGCCACGCCCAGCGAATCTTTGAAAGCGTGCAGCATGCCGTCATTACCGCCCACAAACAACACCGGGGTTCGCGCCGCCTTGGCCGTCAAAAAAGCCGCGTAACTGCTGCCGCCAGTGGGCAGGGCGCCATAGTTCAGGTTGATGCCATCTTTGATCAACACCGGGTTGGAGTTGATGAAATCACCCAGCACGCCCTTGCGTTCGCGAAACGGCTGGCCGTCGCCCTCCTTGCTGCGGTCACCACGCAAAAAATTCACAAAGGAACTGGTGTAAGTTGCAGCCACGCTGCCCAGCGCAGCCTGATTCGCCGCACCCATGTCAGCCCAGTTGAACAGTGCCGACGAGGCCGGTGCGGTGTCGGTGCGCCAGGTGTGAATGTTGCGACTGGCGAAGGCCGGTAGCCGGGCCTCGGCGGTCCAGGCCTGGGCCCCCGTCTGGCCGCTGGCGTCGAGCACATAGGCCTGGATCTCGCCGTTCCAGTCACCGGTCCGGTACAGCGGCACGTACTTGCGATTGCCCTCTTGCAGCACGGCCGAGGCCGTCGCCACGCCGGCTTCACGCAACTCCCGTTGCAAGGCCTGCCCGACCGAATCCCGGATCGCCGACGCCAGCTCAGCCGGATCTTTGGCGCTGATGAAGCCGCCCCGACTGTTCAGAGCCGCGTGCCACAGGTCGTCGATCTCATCGCTCGCCCAGCTCTTGGTGCCGGCAGTGAGCGCTGGCAGGTCCGTCGCCGGATCCGGTATGCCGCCAGGCAGCTTGTCGGGTTTGAGTGTGCCACGCACGCCCAGCCCAACCGTGAAATTGACCATGTGCTGCCAGAACGCCGGGTTTTCTGCGGACGGCACGACGTTGTTGACCAAATCAGGCCGCAGGTCTTTCTTCCAGTACTCCATGGCGTAGTCGGCCAGCATGTTGGTGCTGGCGTCCTTGTAGGGCCGCGTGGCCAGGTACTGGTAAGTACGGCCCGGCCCGGTGATGACCGAACCATTGGTGTTATCTGAGTTGCCGACTGCCGTGGTCGTGGCATTCCAGTAGCCGTCTGTGACCATGATGTGGTAAGCCCTGCGGCAAGACTTGTCGGCGGTGGCATTGACCGACCCCGGGTTATCGGTCCAGGGGCCCTTGGTGTCGGCACGTGAGTAATACTGCCCCACCGCTCGCATGGCGCCCGGCAACGGCGTGCCGCCATTGGCCGGCAGGGCATACAGCCAGTTGAACAGGCTGGTCTTGGTGGCGGCGGTGAAATCGCGTACGCCGGCTTGGATCACCGTGGTGCTGACACCGTCGATGCTGGCGCTGCTGGACTGATTGATACGACCCCAGCCCACGCGGAAGGTGTCGGTCGATTCGGCGAAGGCCTCCACCAGTGCGCCACGCGCCAGCAAATTGCGGGTCCGGTAGTAGCTGAACCAGTTGGCAAAATTCTGCCGTTCCTCAGCCTGGCTGCAACCAGTGGCGCCGATCGCGCCGGCGCAGTCGGTGCGCGCGGCCACCTTAGCAAAGGTCAACTCCCGATTGATCGAGTACTCGGTGTAGTTGGCGGCGGTGCTCGGGTTGAGGTAGACACCGGCAGCATCCTTGTTCAGTCGGTAATACAGGCCTGGGTCATAAGACTCGGTGGCGCTGGTGCAATCGCTGCGGCTGTCCCGGTAGCACCAGGTGGCGGACAGGTTGCGGAAGTTGGTCAGGTTGACCGTGCCGCCGCCGGCCGGGCTCATCGGGTCGCGGTAGGCCGCCGCCGCCGGGGCGTTGGCCATGCGGCCGGCCGGGCTGCTGGCCGTTGCCGCCGGCAGCGGGTAAGTGGCCAAGGCCCAGGGTTGGTAGCGCACCTGCGGGTTGTAGTACACCGTGTTGGTGTCGGCCGATCGCATGATTTTTTGCCGCCAGTTGGTGTTACCGCGTTGGGCTGCGATGGTGCCGATGAAAAAACCCGCCAGGGTGGCGTTGTCGCCTGGGTCCATGCTGACCGACTTGGTCCCCACCGGGCTGGCCACCGAGAAGCTGCCGGCATAAATGGTCTCCTCAGGCATGTGCTGGAACATCATGGAGCCGGAATCGTCCATGGTCAGCATGATGTTGGGCTTGGCACCACCACCGTCTCGGCTGAGCAGTGGTTTTTGGGAGGGTCCCTGCGCCAGCGCAGGGCCACCCGGCCACGCGCTGAGGCAGACCAGCAGCGCCAGCAACAGACTGACTGCGCGCCGTTGAATTGATCGCATCATGGGGCTCCTTCTCATCAGTCCAACAACACCAGGGACTGCAACCACACCACTGAGCCCGCCGTGGTGACGCCGCTGACACCATCGGCGGTGTACCCCGGGCTAAAGCCGCGCGCGGTAATGACGTAGGCCAAGCTGCCATCCGCCAACCCTTGCCGTTCCACCACGCACTCCGGCAAGCGGCTGGGCCTGAACGAGCTGTCCTGCGACCTCACCCACGCCTCGGGCAGGGCGGTTTTGGTGGCTGCAATGCCGCCCGCGCCCGTCCAGCTGGAGGCCTGGCCCCAACCGGTCGCAGCATCGGCGGTACCGACCGGGGTGGTGCTGATGTTGGCCTCTGCCAGGGTCGCGACCCGGTCGGCGTCGGCCTTGAGCATCTCGGCTTCGCAGTAGCGCAGTGCCGCCTCGGCATACTGCTGCGCCAGATTCTGCAACCGGATGTTGTTGGTCAATTTTTCACCCGATGTGGCGTTGCGCATGGCCGCGGCCGAGGTCAAGCCGATGATCACCAGCATGATCAGCACAATGATCAGCGACACGCCCGCCTGCGCCCTGGGCGCTGCCGAGGGGAGGTAGCGGTGGTGGTCCGGACGCAGCCGGGAAGGTAGGGGCAACATGGTCAAAACGCCATCTTGTTGCGCAGCGTGGTGGTGCTGAAAAAAGCACGGCGCACAAACCCGCCCGCGCTGGCTTGCTGCACTGAGTCGCAGTCCAGGTAGGTCACGGTGTCCTCGTCGTTGGCAAGCACCGCCTCGCTGCTGCGCATCAGCAGACAGACCCGCACACTGAGCACACGGCCCCAATCATTGACCGCGTCCGCACGCACATAACGCACGACTGTCCGCGGGCTGGCCGCATTGGCCTCGCCGTACCAGACGGTCATACCCTCCACGTTGTCCACCAATGGCTGGCCCGCAGCGCCCTGGCGGCTGGCGCAATGCAGCTCGGAGCGACCGCTGCTGCCATTGGCCAGGTAATACCGGTTGTAGGCCAGGTAGAAGCCGCCCGCATCGGCCAAACCATTGCCCAGGCAATCGGTGGGCAGATCGGCGGCTGTGGGCACGCTATTGGCGCCGTCGGCCTGGTAGACCACTTCCAGCGCGTCGCTGCCGCCGGCGGCGCAGGCCACGGTGCCGGTGGTGCTCGGTGTTGCGAAGCCGGTCCGGCAACCAAATACCGGGCCTCCCGCATAGGTGCGGGAAAAGCTCAGGCCATCTGCGGCA
>CAJAXU010000499.1 GCA_903948045.1 uncultured beta proteobacterium
CCGATGGCGTGTCGCGGCGAGGTCAAGGAAGGAGCCCGCAGGGCGGAGGGACACGAGCGGCGACACGCCGTCGGCCCCTGCAGCCCGCCAAATCAAACCAGTCGTGCTGTCAGGGCTGCCGTCTAGCTACCCAAAACCCGACCCGCCTCGATCGTGATACAACGGCTGCAGCGGCTGGCTATGGCGCGGTCGTGGGTGACCAGCACCAGGGTGGTGCCCTGCTCCTGGTTCAGGGCAAACATCAGCTCCATCACCTTTTCGCCGGTGGCGAAATCCAGGCTGCCGGTGGGCTCGTCGGCCAGCAGCAGCGCCGGCTGCAGCACAAAGGCCCGGGCCAAGGCCACGCGCTGCTGTTCGCCGCCGCTGAGCACACGCGGGTAGTGCCTCAGACGCTCGGCCAGCCCCACACGGCCCAGCATGGCGGTGGCGGCTTGGCGAGCATCGCGCCGGCCGGCCAGTTCCAGCGGAAGCATCACGTTCTCCAGCGCAGTCAGGTTGCCCAGCAGCTGGAAACTCTGAAACACAAACCCGACTTTTTGCGCCCGTAAACCGGCACGCGCGTCTTCGTCCAGGGCAAACAGGTCCTGTCCGGCCAGTCGCACCGTGCCGCGGGTGGGCGTGTCCAGGCCGGCCATGATCGAGAGCAGGGTGCTTTTGCCAGAGCCCGACGCGCCGACAATGGCCACGGTTTCCTGCGGTTTCAGCGCAAAATCAATATCGCGCAAAATGTCCAGGGTGCCGGTAGAGTCCGTGACCGACTTGAACAGATGCTCGACCGAAATAATTGAATCAGACATGGGGCTTTCTTTGTACCGACGACACTTTATCGCGCTTGTGCTAACTGGGACAGTCATGGGGGCTTGCCTGCCCGCACTGGCCGCTGGCACGCCCCCCACCACCCGGACCATTTTGGTGGTGGGCGACTCGCTCAGCGCCGAGTATGGCCTCAAACGGGGCACCGGCTGGGTGGCGCTGCTGGAGAACCGCCTCAAAGCCGAGAAACTCAATGCCATGGTGGTCAACGCCAGCATTAGCGGCGACACCAGCTCAGGCGGCCGCTCGCGCCTGGGCGCCCTGCTGAGCCAGCACCGGCCCAGCCACGTGATCATCGAGCTCGGGGGTAACGACGCGCTGCGCGGCCTGCCGCTGAGCCTGACCGAAGACAACCTGCGCCAGATGACGCAGGCGGCGCAGCAAGCCGGCGCCCGTGTGCTGCTGGTGGGCATGCAGGTGCCGCCGAATTACGGGCGCGACTACGCCGAGCGCTTTGCCGCCATGTTTGCCACGGTGGCCAAGGCACACAAGGCTGCGCTGGTGCCGTTTCTGCTGGCTGGCGTGGGCGACGGCCCCGACCCGACGCAGATGTTCCAGGCCGACCGCATTCACCCCAAGGAAGAGGCCCACCCGATCATGCTGGCCAACGTCTGGCCCGCGCTGCGAAAGCTGCTGCCATGAGTCTGACCACACTGAGTGCTGAAGAGGCCATCGGCCGCTTGCATGAATTTGACGCTGTGATCGATGCCCGCAGCGAAGCCGAATTCGAGGAAGACCACCTGCCGGGCGCCGTGAACTGGCCCACGCTCAACAACGCCGAACGGCACGCCATCGGCACCCTGTACAAGCAGGTCAACCCGTTCGAAGCCAAAAAACGCGGCGCCGCCCTCGCGGCACGCAATATTGCGGCGCATATCGAGCGCGAGCTTCTGGCCACCGCCAAGGAGTGGCGCCCGCTCACCTACTGCTGGCGCGGCGGCAAGCGCAGCGGCTCGCTGTCACTGATCCTGGACCAGATCGGCTTTCGCGTCACGCTGCTGGAGGGCGGCTACAAAGCCTTTCGCGCGGCCGTGGTGCAGGACATCGCGCGCCGGGTGGTGGCACTGGACTGGCGCGTGGTCTGCGGCACCACCGGCTCGGGCAAAACCCGGCTGCTGCAGGCGCTGGCCGAGGCCGGCGCCCAGGTCATTGACTTGGAGGGACTGGCCAACCACCGCAGTTCGGTGCTGGGCGCCATTCCCGGCCTGGCGCAGCCGAGCCAGAAGCGCTTTGACACCCTGATTTGGGATGCCTTGCGCCGGCTCGATCCAGCCCGGCCGGTTTTCATCGAGAGCGAGAGCAAAAAAGTCGGCAATGTGGCAGTGCCCACGGCACTGATTGACGCCATGCGCCAGAGCCCCTGCCTGAACCTGGTGCTGCCCGACCCAGAGCGGGTGGCCTTGCTAATGGAGGACTACGCCTTTTTCGTGCGGGATACCGCCTACTTTTGCGATCGCCTGCAGGTCTTGACCGAGTTTCGCGGCAAGGCGGTGGTGCAGGACTGGCAAGACTCGGTGCGCGCCGGACAGATCGAGCCTGTGGTGCAAGAGCTGCTGACCCTGCACTACGACCCGGTCTACCTGCAGTCGATGCGGCGCAACTTCAAACAGTACGAATCATCAAAAATGATAGCGCCGGAGGACCATAGCGCGGGGGCCATGGCCAAATTGGCGCAGCAAATTCTCGACGATAGGGGCTAATGACAGCGCACCTGCCGCGCGCTCCGGAGGCGGAACCAAACACCCAAGGCGTGTCGGTTGCGGTATGTGCTCGGTGCTAGAGGCACGCGTCAGGCAGCGGTCGGCGCGCCACTGTCGGTAGCAGCCTCTGCGCCCTCGGCGGCGTCGACGTCGACGTCAGGGGCATCAGGCCCACCTTCACCGACCTTGCGCTCGGCCTTGTGCTTGAGTTTCTCCTCCTTCTTCTTCTTCTTTGCCAGCTCTTTCTGACGCTTTTCGTAACCGTAGTTGGGTGTTGCCAAGTTGTGCTTTCAAGTAGTTACGAAGACTTTAACATTTTGCAGGTGGAGTCTGGCGCCCCTCGCCAGGTTTTATCGCTGATTCGGCAAGCCAGGTTGGGATGCCGGATGATGCCACCGTACCGTTCCCCGGTAGGCATGCCAGCTGGCATGGCCCAACCAGGGACCCACCAACACCAAACCCAGCCCCCAGGGCAACAAGGCGACCGCGATCAGGCCAGTGATTAGCAAGCCCCAGCACAGCATCACCAGCGGGTTTTCAAAAACCACCTGCAAACTGGTAATAGAGGCCGAAATGGCATCGGTGTCGCGGTCCAGAATCATGGGAATGGCCACCACGCTTACCCCATAGACCAGCGCTGCGAAGGTGCCGCCGACCAGACCGTACACCAACAGGAACTCCCAGTTTTCAGGATTGAACACCGCCTGCAACACACCGGTGGTTGACGGCATGCCCGTATTAAAGAAAACAGCAAAAACCACCAGTGATGCCCGGCCCCAGAGCAGCTCCAGCACGATCAGCACCAGCACCAGCAAGCCCATGCTGCCAAGGTGACGATCCCAGCAGGTCAGCGACAGCGCCAAGCTCGGCCGCAGACCCGACTCGCGGCGGCGGCTAACCTCGTACAGGCCCAACGCCAAAAACGGCCCTACCAGCAGGCAACCCGAGGCAATGGACAGGGTGTATTCGGGTAGATTGCGAAAGACCGCACCCAACACTGCAGCCATCAGCCAAAAACACAAGCCATAGAACAGGCCGATGGCTTTGGCTGCCAACAAATCGCTGGCTCCCCGCCTTAACCAGCGCCACGGATCAAGCAGGCCAAGCGGCAACAAGTCCTTGCCCGGCACCTCAGACGGTGTTGGCTGATAGGGCTGAGCCGTGGCGTCGGGGCCTGCTAGGGGTCGATCAGTGGTCATGGACGCCAGCCTAGCCCAGACCTTGGGCGCCGGCCATAGAGGAAAACACTGACTCAGGCAAGCGCTGAGTTCAAGGCTTGAGCCAGATCAAGCTTTAAGTCAGCCATCGCCTCGAGCCCGATGGAGAAGCGCACCACCCGCCCCGGCTTTATCGCCGCAGGCCAGCCGGTCCGCAGGCTGCCCATGTCGTAGGGCACCACCAGGCTGACCGGGCCGCCCCAGCTAAAACCCAGCTTGAAGAGCTTGAGCTGGTCACAAAATGCATCCACCTGGGCTTGACTGAAACGCGGGTCGACCATCACACTGAAAAGACCGGCCGCGCCGCCCGGACCCGGTTTGCACAGGGCGCGCCAGGCGTCGTGACCGGGCGAACCAGCCAACGCCGGATGCAGCACCTGCACAAACTCAGACCGACTCTGGCACCAGCGGGCCAGCTCTCGCGCGGCCTCGTCATGGGCTTTGTAGCGCAAGTCGATGCTGGGCAGGGACCGCAGAATGGCTTCGACATCATTCACACCCACGCCGAGCCCAAGCCGCATGTGGGTGAGTTTGACCGCCATGTGCAGCGCAGGGTCCCGCGTGATCACGCTGCCCATCAGCACATCGCCGCCGCCGCTGGGGTACTTGGTCAGGGCATGCACTGAAAAATCGACCGCCAGTGCCGGGCTGCTGCCTGGCGTTAAATCAAACGGCGCAAACGCCAGCCCGGCACCCCAGGTGTTGTCGAGTGCCGTCCATACGCCGCGCGCCTGACAGACCCGTACCAGCGCCGGTAGGTCAGGGAACTCCATGGTGACGGAACCTGGCGCCTCCAGCCAGACCAGCCGCGTGGCCGGACTGATGCGCGCGGCCAGATCCTGTGGGTCGAGCGGGTCGTAATAGCGGTGGCTGATGCCCCAGGCCTTGAGCTCCGCTGCAGCCAGCGCCTTGCTTGGGCCATAGGCGTTGTCGGGGATCAGCACCTCGTCACCACAGCGCAGCAGCGCCAGCGACAGGTTGGCGATCGCGGCCAGTCCACTGGGCGACAACACACACTGCAAGCCGCCCTCCAGAGTGCACAGCCGTTCTTCCAACAGGTAGGTGGTGGGCGTGCCGTGCAGGCCGTAGGTGTACCCGGTCTTGTCTTTCCACTCGGTCTGGCGCATCGCCGCCACGCTCGGGAAAAAGACAGTGGACGCCTTGAACACACCAGGCTGTGGCGCGTCGAAACCAGCGGGCGCCCGGTAGGGGTGGTGAATCAGCGCAGTGGCAATGTCTGGCGGCGTAGCGGCCATGCTCAGACGCTCCACTTCTGGATCAGTTGCTCCGGCCGCAGCGCGTCATAGCTTTCAAACGGCTGGTGAATCCAGGGGTTGGTGGGCAAGAATTCCACCGAATAATCCGGCGTGAAAGTCGACAGGGCCTTGGTCCAGATCACCGCGCTGCGGAGATCAGTGATGGGAGCGTAGTTGGTGCGCAGCTGCGTGATCACCGCGTTCAGGGTGTGGCCGGAGTCGGCCAGATCGTCCACCAGCAG
>CAJAXU010000500.1 GCA_903948045.1 uncultured beta proteobacterium
CAGGTTGAGCTTGGACAGGCTGGTGTCGTAATCGCCAGCGGTAGCGACCCGCACCGTCTCGCCGATGGCCGCAGCCGTCACGCCGAGGTCGGCGGCGCGCGCGGGGTCGGGCCGCACAATGATTTCGGGCCGCACCAGCGAAGCGCTGGACTGCACGTTGCCCACGCCCTTGAGGCTGCGCAGCTCTCGCTCCACCAACTGTGCTGTGGCCAGCAGCGCCACCGGATCTTCGCTTTGCAGCACCAGTTGCATCTTGACGCCGGTATCGGGCGGGCCGACGGTGAAGCGGGCGCCAGCCACATCGCCGAGCTTGCGCCGCAGCTGGGCTTCGATGGCCGCCATGGAGGTGCTGCGTTCGTCGCGGTGGCTGGTGCTCAGGGTCAGCACTGCGCGCCGGGCTTCGGCCGCCGCGCCCGGGGCAAAGGCGTCGCCGCTGGAGCCGCCGCCAATAGAGCTGAACACGCTTTTGACCTCGGGCTCCGTCATGGCCGCCAGCCGTGCCAGCTCCGCCACGGCGCGGGTCTCGGCCAGCGTGCTGCCCGGGGGCAGCTCCAGCGTGATCTGGGTCTGACCCCGGTCGGCCGCCGGCACAAAGCCGGTCGGCAGCAGCGGCACCAGGGCGATCGAGCCGATAAAGAACACGGCCGAGCCGAGCATGGTCAGGCCACGGTGGCGCAGGCACCAGCGCATGGTAGCCATGTAGCGCGCCATCATCCAGCTGTCAGCCGGCTCGGTGCGCGGCATGGCCACGCCGTCTACTGGTGCTGGCGGCGCATGCGGCTTGAGCAAGTAGGCCGCCATCATCGGCGTGAGCAGCCGCGCCACCATCAGCGAGGCCAGGATGGCCAGCACCGCCGTCCAGCCAAACTGTTTGAAGAACAGTCCGGGCACGCCGCCCATGAAGGCGGTCGGCAAAAACACCGCCACCAGCGCCAGGGTGGTGGCAATCACCGCCATGCCGATCTCGTCGGCCGCTTCCATCGCCGCCTGGTAGGGGCTCTTGCCCATGCGCAGGTGGCGTTCGATGTTCTCGATTTCGACAATCGCGTCATCGACCAGTACGCCTACCACCAGCGCCAGCGACAGCAGCGTGACCGTGTTCAGGGTATAGCCAAAATACTGCAGGCCCAGAAAGGTCGGGATCACCGACAGCGGCAGTGCGGCAGCCGCCACCAGGGTGGCGCGCCAGTCGCGCAAAAACCACCACACCACCAGCACCGCCAACAGAGCACCCTCGTACAGCAGCTCCATCGAGCCGCGGAAGTTCTCGGCCACCGGGGCGGCGTTGTCGATGGCCTGCGTCAGCCGGACTTGCGGGAAGCGGCCCTGCAACTCGGCCACTGCCAGCCGCACGCCGCTGGCCACGGTCACCTCGCTGGCGCCTTTGGTGCGAAACACCTCAAACCCCACCACCTCCCGGCCGTCCAGCGTGGCCAGCGCGCGCGGCTCGGCCACCGTGTCCAGCACCCGCGCCACATCACCGAGCCGGATCTGTCGGCCGTCGGCCAGGCCGATCTCGAGCTGGGCCAGCTCAGCGGCGGTCTTGACCGTGCCGATGGTGCGCACCGACTGCTCGGCGCCGCTGATGTCGCCGCGCCCGCCCGGCGCCTCCTGCTGCACCAGCCGCAGCCGGCGCGACACGTCGACGGCCGACACCTTCAGCGCCGCCATGCGCGCGGCATCGAGCTCAACCCGCACCTCGCGGGTGACACCGCCCATGCGCTTGACAGCGCCCACGCCCGGTACTGCCAGCAGCCGCTTGGCCACGGTGTTGTCGACGAACCAGCTCAGATCCTGCGTGTCGAGAAGGCTGCCAGTGCTGGCCGAAGCGGCTGCCGCTGCGGCGGTAAAGGTCAGCACCACGCGCCCGGCGGTCGAGGCCTTAGTGACCGAGGGGTCGCGCAGCTCGGCCGGCAGATCGGCGCGCACCCTGGCCACCGCGTCGCGCACGTCGTTGACGGCGTCAGAGATCGGTTTCTCCAGGATGAATTCGACGGTGACCGTCACCTCGCCATCGAGCACCTTGGTGTAGATGTTTTTCACACCCTGCAGCGTCGC
>CAJAXU010000501.1 GCA_903948045.1 uncultured beta proteobacterium
AGTCCATGCACGAGCACGCCGAGCACGGCGTGGCCGCGCACTGGGCCTACAAGGAGGCCGGCACCAAGGGTTATGCCGGCGTGTCTGCCACCGGCGCCTATGACGCCAAGATTGCGGTGCTGCGCCAGCTGCTGGCCTGGGAACGCGAGCTGGCCGGCACGCAGGGCCCCGGCGTGTTTGACGACCGCATCTATGTACTGACGCCCGAGGCCGCCATTGTGGAGCTGCCGCAGGGCGCCACCGCGGTCGATTTTGCCTACAGCGTGCACACCAACCTGGGCCACCGCTGCCGTGGCGCACGCTTGGACGGTGTCATGGTGCCGCTCAATACGCCATTGAAAAACGGCCAGACGGTGGAGGTGACGGTGGCCAAGGATGGGGGGCCCTCGCGCGACTGGCTCAACCCCGAGCTCGGCTACCTGGTCAGCCACCGTGCGCGCGCCAAAGTGCGGGCCTGGTTCAACGCGCTGGCGCTAGACGAAACCGTGGCCAAGGGCCGCGAAGCGGTGGAAAAACTGCTGCAGCGCGAGGGCCGCACCGCGCTCAAACTGGACGACCTGGCGGCGCAGCTGGGTTTCAACGCGGCCGACGACCTGTTCGAGGTGGTGGGCAAGGATGAGTTTTCCCTGCGCAACATCGAGCTGTTGCTGCGTCCGCCCGAGCCGGCCGGCGCCGACGAGGACCTGCCGTTGCTGCGCAAGCCGCGCAGCATGGCGCAGCCGGCCAAGGGCGGCTTGCTGGTGGTCGGCGTCGATTCACTCATGACCCAGCTGGCCAAGTGCTGCAAGCCGGCGCCGCCCGACGCCATTTGTGGCTTTGTCACACGCGGCAAGGGCGTCAGCGTGCACCGGGCGGATTGCTCCAACCTGCGCGAAATGGTGGCGCGCAATGGCGAGCGCGTGATCGAGGTGGCCTGGGGCGCGCCGGTCGGCAGCCTGAAGGAAGCGGTCTATCCGGTGGATGTGGCGGTGGAGGCGACCGACCGGCAGGGCCTGCTGCGCGACATTTCCGAGCTGTTTGCCAAAGACAAGACCAATGTGATCGCGGTGCAGACGCAAACCGTCAAGGGCACGGCCTGGATGACCTTCACCGTGGAGGTGGCCGACTCGGGCCGGCTGGCGCGTGTGCTGGCCAGCGTGGCCGAACTGCCCGGCGTGCGCTCGGCACGCCGGCGCTGAAGCACCGGCCGCCGACACTGGCGGCTTTCTTTATTGCGTGCCGAAGATGCGGTCGCCGGCGTCGCCCAGACCGGGCAGGATGTAGCCGTGGTCGTTGAGCTCGCGGTCGATCGCTGCGGTGAACACCGGCACATCGGGGTGCGCCTGGTACAGGGCGTTGATGCCTTCGGGGCAGGTCAGCAGGCACAAAAACTTGATGGACTTAGGCTTGCAGGCCTTGAGCCGCGTCACCGCCGCGGCGGCCGAATTACCAGTGGCCAGCATCGGGTCGACGATCACGATGTCGCGCTCTTCCATGTTCTTGGGCATCTTGAAGTAGTACTCCACCGCCTGCAAGGTGGCCGGGTCGCGGTACAGGCCGATATGGCCCACGCGGGCACCCGGCACCACCGACAGCACGCCGTCCAGAATGCCGTTGCCGGCGCGCAGGATGGACACAAACACCAGCTTCTTGCCGTCGATCTGCTGGCCGGTCATGACCTCGAGCGGGGTTTCGATCTCGACATCCTGCACCGCCATGTCGCGGCAGACCTCGTAGGCCATCAGGCTGGAGAGCTCGCCCAGCAGCCGACGAAAGCTGTTGGTGCTGGCCTCCTTGTTGCGCATCAGGGTGAGCTTGTGCTGCACCAAGGGATGGTCGATCAGGTGGACGTTGGCGCGGGCGGCGGGGTTGATTGGGGTCATGGTCGTTATTGTGGTTTATTTAAACTAGGCAGGATGAAACTCTACCGCAAATGCATTGGTGCTCCGCCAAGGAGGACGCACATTGCTGCTGATCCGCCGCG
>CAJAXU010000502.1 GCA_903948045.1 uncultured beta proteobacterium
TCTCTCGCTGCCCAAGGCCGCGCCCATCATTCATCACCCCGATGTGCGGCGCATGCTGATGACCATGCGCGCCCTGACCGAAGGCTGCCGCGCCATGGCGACGGTGGCGGCCGCTGCCTTTGACGCCGGGCATCACCACCCGGATGCCGAGGTGCGTCGGCAAAACCAGGCCTTCTATGAGTTCATGGTGCCGCTGGTCAAGGGCTACAGCACCGAGATGAGTCTGGAAGTCACCTCGGCGGCGGTGCAGGTGCATGGCGGCATGGGTTTCATCGAGGAAACCGGCGTGGCCCAGTACTACCGCGACGCCAAGATCCTGACCATCTACGAAGGCACCACCGCCATCCAGGCCAATGACCTGGTCGGACGTAAGACCGCTCGCGACGGCGGCCAGACCGCACGTGCTCTGGCGGCGCAGATTGAGGCCACCGAGGCCGCTTTGCACGCCAACGGCAGCGCCGATGCGCTGGCGGTGGCCCGGCGCCTGCAGGCTGCGCGCCTGGGCTTTCTGGATGTGGTGGCCTTTGTCGCCGACCAGACCCGTGCCAGCCCGAATGCAGTGTTTGCTGGCAGCGTGCCCTACCTGATGCTGGCCGGCAACCTGATAGCCGGTTGGCAGTTGGCGCGCGCGCTGCTGGTGGCGCAAGAGCAACTTGCGCAGGGGGTGGACGAGGCCTTCATGCGGGCCAAGGTGGTCACCGCGCGTTTTTATGCCGACCACCTGCTGACCCGGGCGCCTGGAATGCGCGACGCCATCCTGGAAGGCGCCGAATCGGTCACCGGCTTGGCGCTGGAATCATTCTGATTTGCTACCAATTCAATAGCTATAACCCTATATGCAGCAAGGGCTAGAGCCGTTTTTCATCTAAAAATTTGTCTGGAGACACGATGTCCAAGTTGCCTGCGGCCCTGAGCCACCTGCCTTTCCCGGTGATCGGCTCGCCGCTGTTCATCATCAGCAACCCCAAGCTGGTGATCGCCCAGTGCATCGCCGGGGTGGTTGGCTCTATGCCGGCGCTCAACGCCCGCCCGGCCGAACAGCTGGAAGAGTGGCTGATTGAAATCACCGAAGCGCTGGCTGCGCACAACCGCGCCCACCCAGACCAGCCGGCGGCCCCCTACGCCATCAACCAGATCGTGCACAAGAGCAATGACCGGCTTGAGCATGACATGGCGATGTGCGTCAAGTACAAGGTGCCCATCATCATCACCTCGCTGGGCGCGCGCGAAGACATCAACGCCGCCGCCCATTCCTACGGTGGCGTGGTGTTGCACGACATCATCAACAACAAGCACGCGCACAAGGCCATTGATAAAGGCGCCGACGGCCTGATCGCGGTGGCTGCCGGCGCGGGTGGCCACGCCGGCGTCAAGAGCCCGTTTGCGCTGATCCAAGAGATTCGCCAGTGGTTCGACGGCCCGGTCGCGCTCAGCGGCTCGATCTCCACCGGTGACGCGGTGCTGGCGGCGCAGGCCATGGGCGCTGACTTTGCCTATATCGGCTCCGCCTTCATCGCTACGCAAGAGGCGCGGGCGGCCGAGGCCTACAAGCAATCCATTGTGGACAGCAATTCAGACGACATCGTCTACAGCAACCTGTTCACCGGCGTGCATGGCAACTACTTGGCGCCCAGCATCCGCAACGCCGGCATGGACCCGGACAACCTGCCGGAGAGTGACCCCAGCAAGATGAACTTTGCCGGTGACAAGACCAAGGCCTGGAAAGACATCTGGGGTTGCGGCCAGGGCATTGGCGCCATCACCCAGATTCAGAGCACGGCCGACTACGTGGCCCAGCTCAAACGCCAATACGCGGCTGCGCGAGCGCGCCTGCTGTTGCCTGCCTAGGTCGCCTCAGCGCCAGCGGGTCTACTCAGCCTTGAATCCCCGCTTTCACGAGGATGACGGGGCGAGATGGTCGCCCCGATGTGCACCTGCTGGCGTGATTTAGCCAGTTCCCACTGACGCTGACGCTCGCGTGCGCTGCTCTTCTGCGCGTCGCTGTTGTGGTCGGCACATTTGGGGCAGCTGACACCGGCCTCGAACTTCACTGAGGCCTGGTCGGCAGCAGTGAGGGGCTGGCGGCAGGCCCGGCACAGGCCGTGCGGTCCGGTCTGCAGCCCATGCCCCACCGAAACCCGCTCGTCAAACACAAAGCACTCGCCTTGCCACAGGCTGTCTTCGGGCGGCACGGTTTCCAGGTACTTGAGGATGCCGCCTTCGAGGTGGTAGACCTCGTCATAACCCTGGGCGCGCAGCAGCGCGGTCGATTTTTCGCAGCGGATGCCACCGGTACAAAACATCGCCACCTTGGGCTTTGGACCGGTCGGGTTCAATGCGGCCGACTGCGCTACCCACTGGGGCAAATCGGCAAAGCGGGCGATGTGCGGGTCTAGCGCACCGGTAAACGTGCCTAGACCGACTTCGTAGTCGTTGCGCGTGTCCACCAGCACCACCGCTGGGTCGCTGATCAGCGCGTTCCAGTCTTGCGGCTTGACATAGGTGCCGGCTAGGCGGGTCGGGCTCACGCCCGGCACCCCGAGCGTGACGATCTCCTTCTTGAGGCGGACCTTCATGCGGTAGAAAGGCGCGCGCGCCGACCAGGCCTCCTTGTGCTGTAAGTCGGCCAGTCGCGGGTCCTGGCGCAGGTAGGCCAGCACGGCCTGCACACCCTCGGCCGGGCCGGCGATGGTGCTGTTGATGCCCTCGGCCGCCAGCAGGATCAGGCCCTTGACGCCATGGCGCTCACAGCAGGCCAGCAGTGGCGCCTTGAGTTGCGCCGCATCGGGCAGGTCGACGAATTTGTAAAAGGCGGCAGTCAGGTAGGCGGGCATGGCCGGATTCTAGGACCCGGCCCGGCCAATACCCGGGAGTTAGGCCTCGAGCATGTGTTCCACGGTGACCGCGCGGCAGTCCATTTCAAAGTCAATGCCCTGCACCGGCGGTCGGTTGAGGTGCCAGGTCAGCCCCTGCCGCAAGGCGCCGCGCCGCCCGATCTCGTCCGCCAGAAAGGGGTAAAGGTCATAAACAGTGTAGGCCTGCACCGCTGTTGTACTCTGCCAGCTACCTCCAAGAGCGGCCATGCGCCTTTCCATTTCGCCCAGCACCCACACTGCCTTGCGGCGCAGTCCGTCCGGGCTGGTGTCGCCCAGCGCAATGATGTGGTCACGGTAGTTGCCCTTGCCCTCCGGCGCCTCACCGCTGCCTGCCACCACAAAGCTGGGCGCTGCGTCCGTCGCCGGCACGGTATAGCAAAAGGCATGAAATGCCGGTCCGTCTGGTGGCGCCAGGGCCGGGCAGGTGTTGGCGCGGGCTACCGGGTTGACGCCCTGCTGGTAAATGCCCCAGCGCGCCAGGGTGCCGACATAGACCTCGTTAAACGCCTTGAAGCCATCTTCGGTAAAGGGGGCGGGCGACTGCAGTTCGCAGGCGCAAAAAGCGGTCAATGGCCTTCCGGCCTGCTGCAGAACGCTGGCAATACGCTCAAAGCCCACCGCCAGCGGTACCGGCGTCATGAAGCGGACGCGCTCAATGCGCCAGCCCGGTAAGGCGGCTACGCCGCCAGCATATTGGAAGACACCGGGGATGTAGCGGTAGCCGCCCGGCAGAAAGTCGATGGTGCTTGCGGTCACGGTGTGTCCCCTCATGGCCCGTGCAGGGCGCGGTCCAGTGTGTTCAGGAAGCGGGTGATGTCGGCCGCGGTGTTGTAACCGTGCACCGCCATGCGCAAGCGGCCGGCCTGGTGCATGACATGGATGTTGTCCTGTTGCAGGGCGCTGTGGATGGCATCGCTGCGCGGATGCTGAAAAGCCACAATGCCGGAATCGCTGCTCCTTCGTCGCGGCGCCATGGGCGTGATGCCTTGTGCCAGCAGGCCCGCGTGTAGCGCTTGGGTCAAAGGGTCAGCCGCCCGGGCCACGGCGTCCACCCCAATGGCCCCGAGGTAGCGCAAACCGGCGTTAAGGGCATAAATGGCGGCAAAGTTGGGCATACCGACCGACCAACTGGCCGCGCCAGGTTTGGTGCCAAGCCGCTCAAAGCGGTCGGCGTCAAAGGCGTTGCTGAGTTGAAGCCAGCCGCCCGCCCGGGTGGTGAGTTGGGCGGCCCGGGCCTCAGGAATGCCGACGATGCAGCCGCCATGCAGACCGAGCACCCACTTGTGGGTGCTGGAGATGATGCAGTCAGCACCGGCGCAGTCCAGTGCGACCCGCCCCAGCGCCTGGGTCACGTCGACCGAAATCAGGGCCTGTGGCGCCAACTGCCGTACTGCGTCATGAAAGGGTTGCCAGTCCAACCGAAAGCCGTTGTAAAAGCTGATCAGCGAGACCTGCACCAGACGTGTCTTGGCATTGAGCAGCGGCAGCAGGTCGGCGGCGTCCAGGGCGCCTGCGCGCGATCGCCACACCTTGACGGCCGGCTGCGTGGGTGCCGCCAGCCAGGGCGTGGCACCCGATGGAAAGTCAAGGTCGTTGATCACTACCTCGTCCGCGTGTTGCAGATTCAAGGCGCTGGCCAGCAGGTTGTAGGCCTCGGAACTGCACGAGCAGAACGAGACCTCGTCCGGCGTGAGCCCCAGCCACTGCGCGCTGATCTCGCGGCACTGCGCCAGCACGGCAAAGTGGCCGTCGCGCCCACGCATGCCCTGCTGCTTGTCGTGCCAGTAGGCCTGTAGCGCGTCCTGCACGCAAAGCGGTGGAATGCTCTCCGCCGCACTGTTGAGGTAGTGCATCCCAGCCAGGCTGGGGAAGTCGCGTGCGCGTGACTCGGCGGTCAACATGGCTTACAGCGGCGCGGCCACGTCTTCGACCAGCACCGCCAGGTTCTGGCCGGCGCGCACATGGCCGATGAGCCCATGCGCGTACAGCGTGCCGCCCGACTGAAAGTACACCGGCTCGGGCTCCAGGTTGGGCCGGTTCAAGGCGTGCATCAGGCCCGCCAGCTGTCCCGCCTCAATGTGTTCACCCAGTGCAAAGCGGCGCTCAAAGTAACCATCCATCGGGGCAAATACATAGGCTTTGCCGCCGTTGATGCGGGTCCAGCGTGTTTTTTCGCCCGGCACAGTGGCGATGTTGGGCAGCACGCCGGTGTGCTTGAGCACCCGATGTGTGGCCTCGCGCGTGGCACGCACCGAGTCGCCGGTGACCCAGCCGCCCATGCCCATTTCGGCCGCTAGCGTGGGGATACCTTTGAGGGTGGCGTAACCGGCCGAGGTGCGGTAATCGCCCATGTTGCTGGTCTGGACCGTGATGCCAACGCCAAAGACCTCGGCCAGGCGGGCATTGGCTTGCACCAGCTCGGGCGCCATGCCGTCGGCCATCACCACGTGGGCGCTGGGCTGAATGAACAGCGTGCGGCCACCGGCATGCAGATCCAGGTAGACATTGGCTCGACTTAGGATGTGGTCGGTCACATACCGGGCGATTTGCTGCGTCGGCAAGCCGTGGTCGTCGCCGGGGAAGACACGGTTCAGATTGAGGTGGTCGATCGGTGAGGTGCGGCGACCGGCTTTCAAAGCCGGCGCGTTGAACGTGGGTAGCAAAATCAATTGTCCCGCCACATCGCTGGCCTGAATCTGGCGCATCAATTCCGCAATGACCACTGGCCCCTCGTACTCGTCGCCATGAACGGCACCTGAGACCACCACCACCGGCCCCTGGCCGTTTTTAATGGAGGCGGCGGGGAAGGGGATCACGCCCCAGGCGTCGTCATCGGGCGAGTGGGGCAGGTGCAGCGTACCTACCTGCTTGCCGTCTTGGTCCCAATCGATGTCGCTGAATACGGTTGTGCTCATAGTGATTTCTTCATGGTCTAAATGGGGGCGTCCCACAGCGCCGGCTCTGACAGGGCCTTTGCGACGTCACTGGAGATGGCTTGCAGCAGCCGCTGCCCTTTTTCAGGGCTGGCGGCCCAGGCTTCGCCGATCAGCCCCAGAGGCGACCGAGTGCCGAGTTGCTGCCAACGGTAGATGCCCGGGTTGACCCCAGCGATGGCCGACAACCCGGGTATCAGCGGCGTCCGAAATGACTTTTTAAGCGGCTTGACCGTCTCGGGTGACAGGGCCTGCAGCATGGAGGTTTCAGCCTCACAAGCGTGCAGCACCCGGTCCTGCTGCGTCAGGATACCGGCAATGGACGATTCGGCGATATGCCAGTAGGTGCCAGCCGCCAGGGGCAGCTGCA
>CAJAXU010000503.1 GCA_903948045.1 uncultured beta proteobacterium
AATTGCACCAGCTCCAGCACCACATAGGTCAGGCCAAAGGTGATCAGCAACTCGGGCACGTGGCCGAATTTGTGCACCCGGCGCAGGCACACACGTTCAAACAGCGCACCGAGCGCGCCGACCACCAAAGGCGCCA
This sequence comes from uncultured beta proteobacterium, assembly GCA_903948045.1. GTDB lineage: Bacteria > Pseudomonadota > Gammaproteobacteria > Burkholderiales > Burkholderiaceae_C > Rhodoferax. Next base: position 137 of record CAJAXU010000503.1, read on the forward strand.
GCACCAGCGCCGGCCAAAAGCCGACCCAGCGCGACACGCTGTAGCCGACGTAAGCCCCCAGCATGTAGAAGCTGGCATGCGCGAAGTTGAGCACGCCCATCATGCTGAAGATCAGGGTCAGCCCCGAACTCAGCATGAACAACAGCAAGCCGTAACTGACGCCGTTGAGCGTCGAGATGATGAAAAACTCCATGTCGCCTGTCCTGTATCAGCGCAAAAACCAAAAAGAGCCCGCTACGGCGTGCCGCCACGGGCTCTGTGTGACGCTATCCTGGTTCAGGAACGCTTCATTTGGCAGCTGGTCGGCGTGCTCGAGACATAGTTGGGGTACTCCTTGAGCGGCACCAGAGTCATGCCGGTGTTCTCTGGGCTGTAGGGGTACTTTTTATCGGCCTTCTGCCAGACCGTCATGTAGAGCGGCTGCTGCAGCTGGTGGTCGAACTTGCGCATTTCCACCTCACCGTTGAAGCTTTTGACCCGCAGGCCTTCCATCGCCGCGGCCACCTTGACCGGGTCAGTGGACTTGGCCTTGGCCATGGCCGCGCCCAGCATCTCGTAGATGCGGATGGTGGAGCCGGTGTAGAAGTCGTCGTTGTACTTGGCCTTGAACTCATTCATCCACTTGTCCATCTGGCCACCCATGTTGTAGTGGCTGTAGGCAATCTGGTACACGCGGCCGGCGCCGTTGCTGCCCAGCGCAGTGGGGGTGCCAGTGACGCCGGTGTAGTAAGTAAAGAACTTGCCGGTGTAACCATTTTCATTCGCGGCCTTGACCAGCAGCGACAGGTCGGAGCCCCAGTTGCCGGTAACCACGGTGTCAGCACCCGAGGCCTTGATCTTGGCAATGTAGGGCGCAAAGTCGCGCACCTGGGCCAGCGGGTGCAGGTCTTCGCCGACGATCTGGATGTCGGGCCGCTTGCGTGCCAGGGTTTCCTTGGTGTACTTGGCCACTTGCACGCCGTGCGAGTAGTTCTGACCCAAGATATAGATCTTCTTGATGTCTTTCTGGTCGACCATGAAGCTCGACATGGCTTCCATCTTCATCGAGGTGTCAGCGTCAAAGCGGAAATGCCAGTAGCTGCACTTACTGTTGGTCAGGTCGGGGTCTACCGCCGAGTCGTTGAGGTAAATCACCTCTTTGCCAGGGTTGCGCTCGTTGTGCTTGGTCACCGCGTCGGTCAGCGCCAGCGCCACCGAGGAGCCGTTGCCCTGGATGATGTAGCGCACGCCCTGGTCAATCGCTGCCTTGAGCGCGTTCAGGCTCTCGGCCGGGCTGAGCTTGTTGTCGATCGCGGTGATCTCAAACTTGACGCCAGCCGGGTTGCCGGCACCGCTGAATTTTTCAGCAAAAAACTGGTAGCCCTTCATCTGACTCACGCCCACCGGCCCAAGCAAGCCGGTCAGGGGGTCGATACGGACCATCTTGACGGTCTCGCCCTTTTGGGCCAAGGCTGTGCCGGCACAGGACAGTGCCACCGCTGCGGCCAGGAATTTGTATGCTAATTTCATTGAAAACCTCCATGGATTGAATGAGCGCGAGCGTACATGTTTTGTGGAAAACCACACATCGGGTTCTCCCTAGGCCAGTCGCCTCCGCGATAGGTCGGTCAGAGACCTGGCAAACGGTAATCCGCCAGTACCTCGCGCAGCTTGCTTTTTTGCATCTTGCCGGTGCCGCCCAGCGGAATCGCGTCCATAAACACCACATCGTCGGGAATCTGCCATTTGGCGGTCTTGCCCTCGTAGAAGGCGATCAGCTCGTCGCGACTGACGTCGGTACCCGGCTTTTTGACCACCGCGATGATGGGGCGCTCGTCCCACTTGGGGTGCTTCATGCCAATGCAGGCTGCCATGGCCACCGCCGGGTGCGCCATGGCGATGTTTTCCACGTCGATCGAGCTGATCCACTCGCCACCCGACTTGATCACATCCTTGCTGCGGTCGGTGATTTGCATAGAGCCGTCGGGGTCAATGGTGGCCACGTCACCGGTGGGGAACCAGCCATCGACCAGCGGGCTGCCGCCCTCCCCCTTGAAATAGGCGCTGATGATCCAGGGCCCGCGCACCAGCAGGTCGCCAAAAGCCTTGCCATCCCAGGGAAGCTCGTGCCCCTCGGGATCGACGATTTTCATGTCGACGCCAAAAATGCCCCGGCCCTGCTTGAGGCGGACCTTCATCTTGTCCTGCGGCGCCAGATCCAGGTGCTTGTTTTTCAGGGTGCAGACCGTGCCCAGCGGCGACATCTCGGTCATGCCCCAGGCGTGCAGCACCTCGACACCATAGTCGTCGTTGAAGGCGGTGATCATGGCGGGCGGGCAGGCCGAGCCGCCGATCACCGTGCGCTTGAGGGTCGAGAACCGCAAGCCACCGGCCTGCATGTGGCCCAGCATCATTTGCCAGACCGTCGGCACACCGGCGGCGAAGGAGACTTTTTCGGTCTCGATCAACTCGAAAATCGACTTGCCGTCCATCGCCGGGCCGGGGAACACCAGCTTGGCGCCGGTCAT
>CAJAXU010000504.1 GCA_903948045.1 uncultured beta proteobacterium
CGGCAGCGAGTGCGCGGGCAATCGCCAGCTGCTGCTGTTGACCGCCTGACAAGTCGCCGCCGCGGCGCTGGCGCATCTGCTTCAACACCGGGAACAGCTCAAATAGCTCGGCCGGAATAGGCGTGCCGGCTGGCTTGCTGGCCAAGCCCATGCGCAAATCGTCGTCCACCGTCAGTCGCGAAAATCTCTCGCGCCCCTGCGGCACATAGCCCATGCCGGCGCGCGCCCGCTCGTAGGGCGTGGCGCGTTCGATGGCCCGGCCATCGAATTCGATACTGCCGGTCTTGATAGGCACCAGCCCCATCAGGCACTTGAGCATGGTGGTCTTTCCCACGCCATTGCGGCCCAGAATCACGCTGACCTTGCCACGCGTAGCCTGCAGACTGACATCGCGCAGGATGTGCGAGCCACCGTAGTACTGGTTGATGTTGCTGAGCTTGAGCATGATCGCCTTAGCGCCCCAGATAGACGTCGATCACCCGTGCATCGGCTTGCACCTGGGCCAAGCTGCCCTGCGCCAGCACCGCGCCGTCGCACAGCACGGTCACGATGTCCGAGATGGTGTTGATGAAACTCATGTCGTGCTCCACCACCAGCAAGGAGTGCTTGCCCTTGAGCGACAGAAACAGCTCTGCCGTGCGCTCGGTTTCCTCGTCGGTCATGCCGGCCACCGGCTCGTCGAGCAGCAGCAGCTTGGGGTCCTGCATCAGCAGCATGCCGATCTCCAGCCACTGCTTTTGGCCATGGCTCAAGGTGCCGGCCAGCCGGGCCACATCGTCACCCAGGTGAATGGTATTCAGCACCTCGGCCAGGCGGTCGCGCTGCGCCGAATCAAGCCGAAAAAACATCGAGGCCCGCACACCCTTGTGCGTCTTCAGCGCCAGCTCCAGGTTTTCAAACACGGTCAGTTGCTCGAACACGGTGGGCTTCTGAAACTTGCGCCCAATGCCCAGCTGCGCGATTTGCGGCTCGGTGTAGCGCAGCAGGTCGATGGTGCTGCCAAAGAACACCGTGCCTGAGTCCGGCCGGGTCTTGCCGGTGATGATGTCCATCAGGGTTGTCTTACCGGCGCCGTTGGGGCCGATGATGCAGCGCAGCTCGCCCGGGGCGATGTCCAGCGACAAGGCGTTGATGGCTTTGAATCCGTCAAAGCTGACTGTCACATTGTCCAGGTACAGGATGCGGCCGTGCGTCACGTCCACTTCGCCCGGCGTGTTGATCCGGGAAAAGCCGGCAGCGCGCCCACCCGACTCGGTCTGTCCGCTGCGCGCTGCCAAAGCCGCCAGCCGCGCTTGCACCCGCTGAGCGCCTTGCTCCAACAGGTCGGGCGTCATGGCTTGCGCTCCGTCCAACGTCGAGCCAAACCGACCACACCGTTGGGCAGAAAGAGCGTGACACCAATGAACAAGGCGCCGAGCACATACAGCCAAAATTCGGGGTAGGCCACCGTGAGCCAGCTCTTGGCGCCGTTGACCAGAAAAGCGCCCACAATCGGCCCGATCAGGCTAGCGCGGCCGCCCACCGCTGCCCAGATGGCAATCTCGATCGAGTTGGCCGGGCTCATCTCACTCGGGTTGATGATGCCGACCTGCGGCACATACAAGGCACCGGCTACACCACACATCATGGCCGAAATCGTCCAGATCGTCAGTTTGTAGCCCACTGGCGAGTAGCCGCTGAACATGACCCGGCTCTCGGCGTCGCGGATCGCCTGCAATACCCGGCCAAACTTGGCGTTGATCAGCCAGCGCGCCAACAGAAAAAACGCCAGCAGGGTGACGCCAGTCAGCACAAACAGGGTCATGCGCATCGACGGCGTAGCAATCGGCAGGCCCAGAATACGCTTGAAATCAGTAAAGCCGTTGTTGCCGCCAAAGCCGGTCTCGTTGCGAAAGAACAGCAGCATGGCGGCAAAGGTCATGGCCTGGGTAATGATGGAAAAATACACACCCTTGATGCGCGAGCGGAACGCAAAGTAACCGAACACCAGGGCCACCAACCCAGGCACCAGCACCACCAGCAGCAGGGTGGCGACAAAGCTGTCGCTCAGGGCCCAGTGCCAGGGCAGCGCCTTCCAGTCCAGAAACACCATGAAGTCCGGCAACTCGCTTTTGTAGTTGCCATCGCGGCCAATCTGACGCATCAGGTACATGCCCATCACATAGCCGCCCAGTGCAAAAAACACGCCGTGGCCCAGGCTCAGGATGCCGGTGTAGCCCCAGATCAGGTCCATCGCCAGGGCGCAGATGGCGTAGCACATGATTTTTCCGACCAGCGCCACCGCGTAGTCACTCAGGTGAAACAGACTGTCTTTTGGCACCAGCAGGTTCAGTAGCGGCGCCACCGCGCACACCAGCAGCAGCGCCACAATGAATGCGCTCCAACCGCGCCGAGAGAGCAGCGGACCAGGCGTGGGCAAGGCCGGCGTTGTCATGCTTCGGCGCTCCGGCCCTTCATGGCAAAAATCCCCTGCGGCCGCTTCTGGATGAAGATGATGATGAACACCAACACCGCAATCTTGGCCAACACCGCGCCAGCCCAGCCCTCCAGGAACTTGTTCAATACCCCCAGGCCCAGTGCCGCATAGACGGTGCCGGCCAACTGCCCGACGCCACCCAGCACCACCACCATGAAGGAGTCGACGATGTAGCCCTGACCGAGGTCCGGCCCGACATTGCCGACCTGGCTCAGCGCGCAGCCCGCCAGTCCGGCGATACCCGAGCCCAGCGCAAAGGCGTAGGTGTCGATACGTGCCGTGTTGACCCCCATGCAGGCCGCAATCGGCCGGTTTTGCGTGACGCCGCGCACAAACAGCCCTAAGCGCGTGCGCCCGATCAGCAGGGCCACGCCCAGCAACACACAGGCGGCAAAAGCCACAATCACCAGCCGGTTGTAGGGCAGCGACAAGTTACCCAGCACCTGCACGCCGCCACTCATCCAGGACGGGTTTTCCACACCCACGTTTTGCGCACCAAACACCGTGCGCACCAGCTGCATCAGCATCAGGCTGATGCCCCAGGTGGCCAGCAGCGTCTCCAGTGGCCGGCCGTAAAGGAAGCGGATGACACCGCGCTCCAACGCTGCCCCCATGAGCGCCGACGCCATGAAAGCCACCGGCACCGCCGCCAGCAGGTACCAGTCAAAAGCCCCGGGCGCGTATTTCTGGAACAGGCCTTGCACCACATAAGTGGCGTAGGCACCGATCATCATCAGCTCACCGTGCGCCATGTTGATGACGCCCATCAAGCCATAGGTGATGGCCAGGCCCAGCGCCACCAGCAACAGGATGGAGCCCAGGCTGACGCCGCTGAACAGGGCACCGAGCCGGTCGCCCCAGGCCAGCGCCGCCTCCACCTCGCGCAGGCTGCTGCGCAGGGCGGCTTTCACGTCGGGTTCGGTTTCTGCCTGCAAGCGCTCGATCAACACGGTCTTGGTGTTGGCCTGACGGCTCGCCGACAACAGGCCAGCGGCTTCCAGCCGGCGCGCCTTGTCCGGGCTGTTCAACAACACTGCGGCGCGCACCAGACCCAGCTCGGCCTTGATCTGCGGGTTTTGCTCAGCGGCATAGGCCTTTTCGATCAGCGGCAGCTTGCTGTCGTCGGCATCGCTCTGCATCTGCTTGATGGCGGCGCTGCGTACTTTGGGGTCGGGAGAAAATAATTTGAGAGTCGCCAACGCAGAATCGAGCTCGCCCCGCAAGCGGTTGTTCAACATCAGGTCCTCCAGCCCCACGGGCAGCGCCACGGCGGCACCGGTGACCGGGTCAGCACCCTGACCCTTGCGCACAATGAACACCTGCTCGCCCGCCACCTGGACGGCTTCATCCGCAATGGCTTGCAGGAAGGCGGCGGTCTTGTCATCCGCGCTGGCAACCGCCTGGTTCAGCGCCTCGATGCGCGCGTCAGACTCACCAAACGCGATGCCCTTCACGTCTGCGGCCGTGAGGGCACGGGCCTGAAGCGCTATAAAAAAAAGAGCAAGAGGGAGGATGAATCGGAGCAACATGAATGGTGTTCGGGTCGGGTCGGCTGGCC
>CAJAXU010000505.1 GCA_903948045.1 uncultured beta proteobacterium
CCCAGGTACTGCACCAGGTTGTAGGTGAAGGAGTCGTAGTTGTCGATCATCAGCAGCTTCATTCCAGGCCCTCCTCGACCAGCTCGGCCGCACGCAGCAGGGCGCGCGCCTTGGCCTCGGTCTCACGCCCTTCGAGCTCGGGCACCGAGTCGGCCACCACGCCGGCTGCGGCCTGCACGTACAGCGTTTGGTCCTTGATGATGCCGGTGCGGATGGCGATGGCCACATCCATGTCGCCGGCGTAGCTCAGGTAGCCGCAGGCGCCGCCATAGAGGCCGCGCTTGCTGGGTTCGAGCTGGTCGATCAGCTCCATAGCGTGCACCTTGGGGGCACCGGTCAGGGTGCCGGCCGGGAAAGTGGCGCGCAGCACGTCCATCGCGGTCATGCCGTCTTGCAGCGTGCCCTCGACGTTGCTGACGATGTGCATCACATGGCTGTAGCGCTCGACGCTGAAGGCCTCGGTCACCTTGACGCTGCCGGTCTTGGCAATGCGGCCGATGTCGTTGCGCGCCAGGTCGATCAGCATCACATGCTCGGCGCGCTCCTTCGGGTCATTGATCAGTTCGGCCTCGGCCGCCCGGTCCTGCGCCAGGCTGGCACCGCGCGGCCGGGTGCCGGCCAACGGCCGGATGGTGATTTTTTGCTCGGTCTGGGTGCCGGCGGTCACGGTTTCCTGGCGCACCAGGATCTCCGGGCTGGCGCCCACCACATGGAAATCACCCAGGTGGTAGTAATACATATAGGGGCTGGGGTTGAGCGAGCGCAGCGCGCGGTACAGGCTCAGCGGTGACTCGGTGTAGCGCTTTTTCAGGCGCTGCCCAACCTGCACCTGCATGAAGTCACCGCCCTCGATCAGACCCTTGGCGCGCGTCACCGCCGCCAGGTAGTCGGCTTTGGCAAACTCGCGCTCCACCGGGTAACTCTGGCTCGGTTTGACCAGCGGCGCGCTGACCGAGTACTTGAGCTGCTCCTTGAGTTCCCGCAGGCGGCGCTTGGCGTTGGCGTAGGCCTCGGGCTGCGTCGGGTCGGCGTAGACGATCAGGTAGAGCTTGCCTGACAGGTTGTCGATCACCGCCAGTTCCTCGCACTGCAGCAGCACGATGTCGGGGCAGCCCAGCGTGTCGGGCGGGCAGGACGCCACCAGCTTCTTCTCGATGTGACGCACCGTGTCGTAGCCAAAGTAGCCGGCCAGACCGCCACAAAAACGCGGCAGGCCGGGCCGCAGCGCCACCTTGAAGCGCTGCTGGTAGGCGCTGATGACGTCCAGCGGGTTGCCGCTGCTGCGCTCCACCACCACGCCGTCGGTCACCACCTCGGTCACCGCCTCGGCGCCGAAGCCGCTGGCGCGCAGCAGAGTGCGCGCCGGCAGGCCAATGAAGCTGTAGCGGCCAAAGCGCTCGCCACCCACCACCGACTCCAGCAAAAAGCTGTACTTACCGCCATCGCGCGAGTGCGCCAGCTTGAGGTAGAGCGAGAGCGGCGTTTCCAGGTCGGCAAAGGCCTCGGCCAGCAGCGGAATGCGGTTGTAGCCTTGCGCGCTCAGGCTCTTGAATTCGAGTTCGGAAATCACGGACAGGGGTCTTTCAAATCAGGGCCGGCGGTGCACTTGTCCAGCGACGAGGTCCACTCAGGCGGGCAGCACGCGGTGCTGCGGTCCATTCAGGCGGGATCGAATCAGGCGAATGCTGATGCAGTGGGCCATGACCGCCAGGGCCAGGCTCCCCGGTCGCTAAGACCTGTGACGCTGATGCGGTGAATGAACATGGGCTCAGTGTAGCAAACCGCGAACCCGAAACAGGCCTGCGGGCGGGCCGGGAATGAGCTCAACTATCCGATAAGATGGACAACCCTCGCGGCGGTACCGCCTGGGATCCCGCTCACAATCGACATCAGCCAAGGGTAAGCCATGAAGTTTCGCAACCAGATTTTGTTTTTGGGCCTGTTGGGTTTGCTCATGGCCTGCCTGGTGGGCGGCATCAGCCTGTTCAACACCCAACGCCTCACGGTGGCCATCGACAACTCGCAGCGCATGGGGGAAGCCCTGGAGCACAGCCTGGAAGCCGACATGATGCATGACGCGATCCGGGGCGACGTACTGCTGGCGCTGCTGGGCGGGCTGAACAAAGATGCAGCCCAACTGGGCGAGGCCGAGAAGGGCCTGGCCGAACACACGGGCATCTTCAACAAGGCCATGGCAGACCTGCAGCGGCTGGCGGATTCGGCCGAACTCAAGACCGCCATCGCCACCTCACTGCCACTGGTTGCCAAGTACACCGCCAGCGCGACCGAGCTGCTAAAGCTGGCCGCCAGCGACACTTTGGCCGCGCAGGCGGCAGCTCCGGAGTTTCAAAAAGTGTTCGGTGAACTTGAGCAGCAGATGGCCGTGCAAGGCGACCTCATTGGCAAGCATGTGAAGGAAGTCAACGCCGAGGCGATCGCCGAAGCTGCCGGCTCGCGTGTGCAGATTGGCGTCACCTTGCTGGCCGCCACCCTCGTGTTGCTGTTGGCCGCGATTTGGCTGGCCCGGCATCTGACGGTACCGATGAACGACGCAGTCAACATCGCCGACCAACTGGCGCAGGGCAATCTGGCCGGCACAGTCACCCCCTCCGGCAACGAGGAAACCATCAAACTGCTGGCAGCCATGGGCCGCATGCAGAGCAGCTTTGCCGGCATCGTGCGGGGTGTCAAGACCAATGCGGAAAGCGTGGCGCTGGCCAGTGCCGAGATTGCGCAAGGCAATCAAGACCTGTCGATGCGGACTGAGCAGCAGGCCAGCTCACTGCAGCAAACGGCGGCCTCGATGGAAGAGCTGGGCTCCAAGGTGAGCCAAAACGCCAGCAGCGCGGCCCAAGCCAATCAGCTGGCGCGCAGTGCCTCTGAAGTGGCCATCAAAGGGGGCGAAGTCGTGAGCCAGGTGGTAGACACCATGAAAGGCATCAACGAGTCGTCGCGCAAAATCTCCGACATCATCCAGGTCATTGACGGCATTGCCTTCCAGACCAACATCCTGGCGCTCAATGCGGCCGTGGAGGCCGCCCGCGCCGGAGAGCAGGGGCGCGGCTTTGCCGTGGTGGCCAGCGAAGTGCGTTCGCTGGCCGGCCGCTCGGCGGAGGCCGCCAAGGAAATCAAGGCCTTGATCAATGCCAGCGTCGAACGTGTGGCCCATGGCACGGCACTGGTCGACCAGGCGGGGGTGACCATGACCGAGGTGGTGAGCTCGATCCGGCGGGTGACCGACATCATGGGTGAAATCAGCGCTGCCAGCAACGAGCAAAGCCTGGGGGTGGCACAGGTGGGCCAAGCCGTGACGCTGATGGACCAGGCGACCCAGCAAAATGCGGCGCTGGTGGAGCAAATGGCGGCGGCGGCCAGCAGCTTGAAGTCGCAGGCCCAGGAGCTGGTGCAGATGGTGGCAGTGTTCAAGCTGACCGGGCAAGACGTCCACCACGGCAGCCAGACGCTAGCAGCACCGGTTCGCTCAGCCCTGCCCAAGGCGACCAATTACAAGGGCGGCGAGCGGCGGGCCACCAACACACCGCTGGGTGCGGCAGCGCGCTCGACCACAACATCAGCCGCCGCCCCGGCCAAATTGCTGCCGCAGCGCCCGGCCAAGGCCAAGGAAACCGTCGCGGCCACAGGCAGCGACGACGGCGACTGGGAATCGTTTTAAGCCAGCCTTACTTGACCAGCTGATTGAGCTGGATGATGGGCAGCAGCACCGCCAGCACAATCAGCATCACCACCACCCCCATCGCCACGATCAGCAGTGGCTCCAGCAGGGTGGCGAGTTGCATGGCGCGGCGCTGCACCTCCGCGCTGAGCTGCTTGGCCGCACGCTGCAACATTAGCGGCAATTGCCCGGTTTGCTCTCCCAGGCGGGCAAACATGGCCAACAGGCCAGGAAAGCGCTTTTTTTGCGCCAAGGCCGAGGCCAGTGGCGCGCCTTCGCGTACCAGCACCAGCGCTTCCAGCGCATCGCGCCGCATGGCGCGGTTGGACAGGGTTTCAGCGGCCGCCTGCAGTGCTTTCAGGATTGGCACACCCGCACCAGCCAACATGGCGAGGGTATTGGCAAACCGCGCTGCGTTGTAGCCCAGCGCCAGCCGACCCAGCACGGGCACCGTCAGCCAGAAAGCGTCGAATTTTTCACGAATTGCGGCCCTGGCCAGCGCCAGGCGGGCACCCATTGCGCCCAAAAATAGCGCGATGAGTAGCATCCAGCCGTATTGCCGAGCCAGGTCACTTAGGCCGATCATGAGCACGGTCAACAGCGGCAGGGCCCGCTTGCTGCCGGCAAACACCTGGGCCACCTGGGGCACCACATAGGTCACCAGGAACAACACAATGAAGATGGCCACCAGGGTCACGATCGCGGGGTAGAGCGCAGCGCCGATCAGCTTGGCCTTAAGTGCCTGCTGCTCCTCCAGGTCATCCGCCAGCCGCTCCAGCACCAGGCCCAGGTTGCCGCTTTGCTCGCCAGCATCGATCACGGCTACGTAAATGGCAGAAAACTCGCGCGGATGCTGGGCCAAAGCGCGGGCAAAGGTGGCGCCGCCATTGACCTCGGCCCGCAAATTGGCCACCAGGTAGCGTTGGGCGTCCTGTTCGGCCTCGTCCGCCAGCGACGTGAGCGCCCGCTCCAAGGGCAGGCCCGACGACACCAAACCAGCGATTTGGCGGGTCCAGATCGTCAAACCGAGCGGCTTGAACACCCGCCGGCCCCGACCCGGCCCAGCGGCGCCTTGAGCCGTCGAATCGGCACCCGACGCACCAGCCGCTTCCACCTTGAGCGGCACCAGCGCCTGTGCTCGCAGCTGAGCCCGTGCCGCGCGCGCTGAGTCGGCTTCGATCACCCCCTTGCGGGACTGGCCGTCGGCGCTCAGCGCTTCAAACGAATAAACCGGCATGGCGTTACTTTAGGCGAGGGCCGGCCGGGCTAGTCACGCGTCACCCGCAGCAGCTCTTCACGCGAAGTCAGGCCAGCCGCGACCAGCCGCTCACCATCGTCTCGCATCAGGCACATGCCGCCGGCCAATGCGGCGGCACGGATGTCGGCTTCAGAGGCGCGGCTGTGGATCTGGGCGCGGATGGCGTCATCGGTCACCAGCAGCTCAAACACCCCGCTGCGTCCGGCGTAGCCGGTCTGGCCACAGCTGGCGCAACCGGCACCCTGGCATGAGCGGCACAGCTTGCGCACCAACCGCTGCGCCAGCACCCCGAGCAGCGAAGAGCTCAACAGAAATGGCTCCACCCCCATATCCGTCAGGCGGGTGACCGCGCTGGTGGCGTCATTGGTGTGCAGGGTCGCCAGCACCAAATGCCCGGTGAGCGAGGCCTGGATGGCAATTTGGGCGGTCTCAAAATCACGAATCTCGCCGATCATGATCACATCCGGGTCTTGCCGAAGAATGGCGCGCAGGGCTTTGGCAAAGGTCAGGTCGATGCGGGCGTTGACCTGGGTTTGCCCCACCCCGGGCAGCTCGTACTCGATCGGGTCTTCCACCGTCATGATGTTGCTGTGTGCTGCATCCAGCCGGCTCAGCGCGGCATACAGAGTGGTGGTTTTGCCCGAGCCGGTGGGCCCGGTGACCAGAATGATGCCGTGCGGCTGCGCCACCAGGCGTGTGAAACGTGACAGCACGTCGCCCTGCATGCCCAGTGCTTCCAGGCTCAGGCGGCCCTCAGACTTGTCCAGCAGGCGCAACACCGCTCGCTCACCATGGGCGCTGGGCAGGGTGCTGACCCGCACATCGACGGCGCGGGTGCCGATGCGCAGCGAGATGCGGCCGTCCTGCGGCATGCGCCGCTCGGCAATGTCGAGCTCAGCCATGATCTTCAGTCGGGAAATCAGGGCCGCATGCAGGGCCCGGTTGGGCTGCACCACCTCGCGCAGCGTGCCGTCCACCCGAAAGCGCACGCTGGAGTGGCGCTCATAGGGTTCGATGTGAATGTCGCTGGCGCCGTCGCGCGCGGCCTGGGTCAGCAGGGCATTGAGCATGCGGATGATGGGCGCATCGTCCGAGGTTTCCAGCAGGTCCTCGATGGCGGGCAGGTCTTGCATCATGCGCGACAGGTCAGCGTCACTTTCGACCTCGCTCACTACCGCCGCCGCACTCGACTCGCCCTGGGCGTAGGCGGCGCTGATGCGCTGCACCAGCACCTCGGCCGTCTGCGACTCGACCTGACGCACAGGGTACTTACGCAGCACTTCACTGACACCGCCGGGCAGCGAGGCCGGGTGCACGCACAGCGTGAACTCACCCGACTGCTCCTCCAGCAGCACTTGCTGGGTGCGGGCAAAAGCGTAGGGCAGGGGGTAACGCATGGCAGTGGTCGGCCAGACCGGGCTCAGGGCTTGGCCGGCACCGGGGTGGCGCGCGCCGGCAAGGCCGGCAACTGCACCGCCTCGTTGATCGGCAGCACCTCGCTGGGCACCGGCTGCGCCTCTCTCAAGCCGGATCGCATCATGTCGTACCGGTCCAGCGACAGCCGCTCTGTGGCCGCCGCATCACGCACCACCACCGGGCGCAAAAACACCATCAGGTTGGTTTTTTTGCGGGTGCGGGTTTCACTCTTGAACAGGTTGCCAAAGAAAGACACGTCACCCAGACCAGGCACCTTCTCCTGGTTGCCGGAATACTCATCCTGCAGCAGTCCCCCCAGCACCACCACCGCGCCGTCTTCTACCAGC
>CAJAXU010000506.1 GCA_903948045.1 uncultured beta proteobacterium
CTGGCGGCTGCTGGCCGAGCGCAAGGGCGTGACCGATGACCGCATGTTGGAGTTCCGCTGGCTGCTGGAGGAGCTTCGGGTGAGCTTTTTTGCCCAGGAGCTGCGCACACCGCAACCGGTCAGCGTGAAGCGGCTGGACAAGGCCTGGGCGCAGCTGGTCAGCTGAGGCTCATGCCCCGCACGCCGGGCTACAAGCGCGCCAGCCGTTCCAGCGCCGCATTAAGGGTCTCGTCTTTCTTGGCAAAACAAAACCGCACTACGCGTTGGTCAAAGCCGTCGCCGTAAAAAGCCGAGAGCGGGATGGCCGCAACGCCGACCTCGCGCGTAAGCCATTGGCAGAACTCGGCTTCGCTCAGGTCGCTCACATCAGAGATGTCAACACACTGGAAATACGTGCCCTCACCGGGCAGCAGCCTGAATTTGGTGTGGGCCAGACCGGCGCGAAACAGGTCGCGCTTGCGCTGGTAGAAGGCGGGCAGCGCCAGGTAGGGCTCAGGGTCGGCCATGTAGGCGGCCAGGCCGTGCTGCACCGGGGTGTTGACGGTGAATACATTGAACTGGTGCACCTTGCGGAACTCGGCGCTCAGGGGCGCCGGGGCGGCCACATAGCCCACTTTCCAGCCAGTCACGTGGTAGGTTTTGCCAAAGCTGGACACGATGAAGGCGCGCGCCGCGAGGCCGGGGTAGCGCGCGGCGCTTTCGTGTTGCACGCCGTCGAACACCATGTGCTCGTACACCTCGTCGCTGATCAGCAGGATGTCGGTCGGTGCCAGCAGATCCTGCAGGCGCAGCATCTCCTGCGCGGTCCAGACCATGCCGCTGGGGTTGTGCGGCGAGTTGATCAGGATGGCGCGGGTGCGGGGGCTGATGGCAGCAGCGATTTTGTCGAAATCCGGGCGGAAAGTACCTGGCGTCAGTGGCACGGGTACGGTCACCCCGCCGGCGAGTTCGATGTTGGGGATATAACTGTCGTAGCAGGGCTCGAGCACGATCACCTCGTCGCCCGGGTGCACCACCGCCAGAATGGCGGTGATGATGGCTTGCGTGGCGCCGGCCGTGATGGTGATCTCGGTCGCCGGGACATATTGGCGGCCGTACATGGCCTGCACCTTGGCGGCAACCGCCTCGCGCAGGGCCGGCACGCCGGTCATCGGTGGGTACTGGTTCAGGCCCTGGGTCATGGCCGAGCTCACGCCCTCCACCAGACGCGGGTCGCAATTGAAATCCGGAAAACCCTGGCCGAGGTTGACCGCCTGGTGCTCGGTGGCCAGCGCCGACATCACGGTAAAAATGGTGGTGCCGACCTTGGGCAGCTTGGTGTGCAGGGTGGGGGTGGAAATCATGGTGGGGCTTTAGAGCTCGTAATCGTTGACATGGCCGGTCATGGCGCGGGCAACCAGGTCGCGGCCGAGGCGGGGGCTGAGCAGTTCGGCAAACTTGTAGACGAAATTGCGCAGGTAGGCGCCGCGCTTGAACGCGACCCGGGTCACATTCTGCCCGAACAAGTGGCCGGCCGGGCGCACCATCAGGTCGCTTTTGGCGCCATCGGCCACCACATCACGCACCGCCATTTCGGCGGCAATGCCCACCCCCAGACCGAGGCGAACGTAGGTCTTGATCACATCCGAGTCAATGGCTTCGAGCGCAATTCGGGGTGAGAGCTTGCGTGTGACAAAGGCCTGGTCGATACGGGTGCGCCCGGTGTAGGCCGGGTGGTAGGTGATCAGCGGCTCCTGGGCGATGTCTTCCAGCGTCAGGTGCTCTTTCTGCCCCAGTGGGTGGGAAATCGGCAGCACCAGGACGTGCTGCCATTCGTAACAGGGCAGGGTGACCAGCTCGGCGTAGGTGGCCAGGGACTCGGTGGCGATGCCAATCTCGGCCACCTCGTCGATCAGCATGCGCGCCACCTGCTCGGGCGAGCCTTGGTGCAGGCTGACGTTGTCCTTGGGGTAGGCCTCGCGCAGGCGCGCCACCGGCTCGGGCAGCACATAGCGGGCCTGGGTGTGGGTAGTGGCGATCGACAGCGTGCCGCTGTCTTCTGCGCTGTACTGCTCGCCGATGCGTTTGAGGTTGCCGACCTCGC
>CAJAXU010000507.1 GCA_903948045.1 uncultured beta proteobacterium
GGGCGGCTATCTCGAGAATAATATTCAAACCTTGATGGATCTCCAGGTTCGGTTTGCTGAGCAGTCGAAAGGTTTGACCCCGGAAACCTGGACACAACTCTTGGCGGTTCAGGCGCCAGCACTGCAAGGCATGCTGGGAGGCAGCCTTGAGCAGTCCCGACAAATTTTTGAAAAAATGCAAGAGCAAATGCAGAAGCAAACAGGTCAAATGCTAGGTGCGTTTGGCATCAAGCGCTGATGTGCGCAAAGTATGGGGTCAACAGACGATGAGTGAATCGGTCATTAAAAGCACAGGCGCTGCGGCGCCCAAGGTCGGCTTTGTCAGCCTGGGCTGCGCCAAGGCGCTGACCGACTCAGAACTGATTTTGACGCAGCTCAGTGCCGAGGGCTACCGCACTTCCAAGACCTTTCATGACGCAGATCTTGTCATCGTCAACACTTGCGGCTTTATCGATGACGCGGTCAAGGAAAGCCTCGACACAATTGGCGAAGCCTTGGCTGCAAACGGTAAGGTGATCGTGACCGGTTGCCTGGGTGCTAAAGAGTCATCGGACGGCGGCAACCTGGTGCGACAGATGCATCCGAGCGTTCTGGCTGTGACAGGGCCGCAGGCGACCCAACAAGTCATGGACGCGGTTCATTCTGCCCTCCCCAAGCCGCACGATCCGTTTCTGGATCTGGTGCCCAATGTCTTTGGTATCGCTGGCATCAAATTGACGCCAAGGCATTACGCCTATATCAAAATCAGCGAAGGCTGTAATCACCGCTGTACCTTCTGCATCATCCCGTCAATGCGCGGCGATTTGGTGTCGCGTCCGATTGGGGATGTGCTTCGGGAAGCGCAAGCTTTGCTGGAGGGTGGTGTCAAGGAATTGCTGGTGATCAGTCAGGACACCTCTGCTTACGGGGTTGACGTCCAGTACCGCACCGGATTCTGGAACGGCAAGCCCATCAAGACGCGGCTGTTTGAGCTCGCGCAGGCACTCGGCGATATGGCGCAACCCTACGGCGCCTGGGTGCGTCTGCATTACGTCTACCCTTATCCCAGCGTTGACGGGCTGCTCCCCTTGATGGCCTCAGGCAAGGTGTTGCCCTACCTGGACGTGCCTTTTCAACACAGCCATCCCGACGTACTTAAACGCATGAAGCGGCCCGCCAGCGGCGAGAGGAATTTAGAGCGAATTCAGCGTTGGCGTGAGGCGTGTCCAGAGATCATTGTGCGAAGTACGTTCATTGCCGGATTCCCCGGCGAGACAGAAGAAGAGTTCGCTCACTTGCTCGATTTCGTTCGTGAAGCGGAAATCGACCGTGCAGGATGCTTTGCTTACAGTCCGGTCGCAGGGGCAGCGGCCAACGATATCGCGGGCATGTTGCCCGCCGAGGTGCGTGAGGAGCGGCGTGCGCGTTTCATGGCGGTTGCAGAGGCGGTCTCCACGGCCAAGCTCAGGCGACGCATTGGCGCCACGATGCAGGTTCTGGTTGACTCAGCGCCTTCAATGGGTAAAAAAGGCGGTATGGGTCGATCCTATGCCGATGCGCCGGAAATCGACGGTGTCGTCAAGTTGCTTGCGCCCGAAAAAATCAGCAAGACGCTCAAGGTGGGTGAATTCACTCGTGCCAAGATCGTCGCGACGCAGGGGCATGACCTTGTGGCGCTACCGGTTTGACGGGTTGCGCGCAGAGGAGCACTTGCCAAAAAAAAGCCGCTGCGTTAGCAGCGGCTTTTCAGTAAAACTTAGACCGGATGCGCTCGAGAACGCGTCCAATTTTCATTTACATTGGTGCCCAGGAAGGGACTCGAACCCCCACGAAGTTACTCGCTAGTACCTGA
>CAJAXU010000508.1 GCA_903948045.1 uncultured beta proteobacterium
CCCTGCTGCCCCACATCCGCCACGCACCAAGCCTGCCAGTCAAAAACCACCCCTGGGAATTTGGCGAATGGCTGCGCCTCGTCAACCTCGCGCCGGTAGGCGACTACGTGTTCAGCGCCTACCCCAACGCCAGCCTGGCCATGATTAAGCAGCAGTTTGCCCACGCCCCGGCGCGGATCGGCGGTGCTCAGCAGCCGCTGCTGGTCAGCATGCCGGTGAAACCACCCACCGCCGTGCACGCCGAGCAGCTCAAGCGGGTGATCCAGGTTGGTGCACCGCGCATCGAGAAAATGCTGCGCGAATCCAAGCACGTGCACTTTGCCTGCTTTGTGCTGCTGGAGAACGACAGCCAGCTGATGCTGCTGACGGTGTTTGACCGCGGCTTTGACCCCTATGTCGAGCATTTTGCGCTGCAGGTGGGCTCGCTGTTCGACCGGCTGTTTGAGCACATGGTGCATGCCCCGCCGATGCCGGTGGACGAGTTTCCGCAGGACTTTGTCAACCTCATCCGCCGCTTCAACCAGACACCCGAGGCCAATTTCTTCTTTAGCGCACAGCCCAATGCCGAGGCGGCCCAAATCCAGCGCGCGTTCACCCGAAAGGCCCCGTTGTGAGTACCACTGTCCGCCCTACCCTTCGCGTTAAGCCGCCTCGGCCCACCGGCATTCAGAAGCTGATCACCAGCGGTTCCCGCGCTGAGCGCAGCCGCCACCTGATCTTGACCGTGCTGAACCCGGCGCTGGCCCGGCAGTTTCTGCGTCAGCTTTGCCGCGGTGGCTGGCTGGTGGATGCCAACCAGTCTTGGGATGACACGGCCGGCCACTGCGCGCTGAGCCTAGGCATCACCTTTGCTGGTCTGCAAAAGCTCGAACTTGACGAACGTCTGCTCGACGTGCTGCGGGCGAAGGCGCCGGCCTTTGCACAGGGGGCTTGGGCCCGGGCGAGCGATGAATTGGGCGACATAGGCGCCAGCGCGCCGGCCAACTGGGAGCCAAGTTTCGGCCCTGCTTCGGCCCACCTGCTGCTGATCCTGCACGCCAATGACGATACTGCCCTCACCGCCGCACAGGAACAACTGGTGCAACTGGCTGGTGACCAGGCTTTTGCCTCGCCTTGGGTAATTCATGATGGTCTCCACCTGGCACCCGAGCCTGTTGGGCGGCGCGTGCATTTCGGCATGCTCGACGGCCTGTCTCAGCCGGCCATCCTGCCAGAGCCACCCGGGCCCGTGGGGCTGCCCAACGCCATGCGCAACAGCCACCGCCTGGGCGAATTCGTGCTGGGCTACGACAACGACGATCAGGCCAACCCCTGGCGCCTTGCGGCAGAGCGCCCGGCGGCCAGCCGGGTGCTGGCGGCAGAGCAATCCAGGGTGCTGGCCGACTTCTTCAAAAACGGCAGTTTTGCTGCCTTTCGCAAAATGGCACAGGACGAAGCTGGTTTTCGCCGCTTTGTGCGACAGCAGGCCGAAACCCTGCAGGGCCAGCACACACTGACGCAGGCCGAGGCCTTCATTCGCGCCAAACTGTTGGGGCGCTGGGATGACGGCCGGGTAGTGCAAGCCACCGACACCATGAGCGGCGGCCCGAGCGGACCAGACGCCACCGCCGACTTTGATTTTGCCCACGACCCAGCCGGTCTGGGCTGTCCATTTGGTGCGCACATCCGGCGCATGAACCCGCGCGATGACCCGGTGGTGCCCATCAGGCGCCGGCCCATTTTGCGGCGCGGCATGCCCTATGGCGAACCGTATAACGAAAAAGTCTGCAAAAAAGACGACCCAGGCCGCGGCCTGCTGGGCCTGTTTTTTTGTGCCAGCCTGGAGCACCAGTTTGAGCACCTGGTCGGGCAATGGGCCAACGACACACCCATGGGCCCGAACAACCGCGGCAACGCCCGCGACCCGTTGATCGGTCATAACGACCCTGCGCGGCACGTCTACGACATCCCCCTGAGCGACACAACGGCACTGGCGCTCAGGGGGATGACGCCTTTTGTCACGACCAAAGGCACGCTGTACACCTTCTTCCCCAGCCTGAGCGCCATCCAGCAGTTGGCAGACCGATGACAGTGAGCACACCCAATGCCAGCGGGCCAGCGCTGCTGGACCCGTCGCAGGAGCCGCCGTTGGACCGCTACTGCGACGTGGTCATGAAAGGCGGCGTCACCGATGGGGTGGTTTACCCTTGGGCGGTGATGGAATTGGCACAGCATTACCGCTTTCAAAGCATAGGCGGCACATCAGTCGGTGCCGTGGCGGCAGCCCTGACGGCCGCCAGCGAGTACAGCCGCCGCTATGGCTCTGTGAACGGCTTCAACAAGGTGCTGCGCGAGGTGCCCCTGGGGCTGGCCGAGCTGCAAAGCAGTGGCCAGACCAAGCTGTTTTCGCTGTTTCACCCGTCCCCGGGCGGCGAGCGCCTGTTCCGGCTGTTTGTCGGCTTTTTCAGCAAGCAAAAAGGCTTGGCGGGTACCTGGGCCATCATCAAGGAACTGTTGGCTGACTACCTGCTGAGTCCGAACCTGCGTCTGCCCCGGGATCGAGGCATCTTGCTGCTGCTGATTGGCGGGGCTCTGCTGCTGGGGGCCCTGTGCCTGCTTTACCCGGCCACAGTATTGCCCCTGCTGCTCGTCTTGCTGAGCAACGTGGCGGCCATCGCGGTACTGCTGCTGGGCATCATCGGCTGGCGGCTGTTGGACGACGTCAGACGCCAACTGGGCGGGCCAGGCTGCGGCCTATGCACCGGCATGGGACCCAAGGGCGGCCCGGACGGCTTCACCGATTGGCTGCACAAGGGCATACAGGGAGCATCGGCGCGGGACTTGGATAAGCCACTCACCTTTCGCGACCTGTGGGATGCACCGGGCGGGCCTGACCTGGATCTGTACCGTGACGGCTGGATCGAGCGGCCCCAATCCATCGCCCTGCAAATGATGAGCACCAACCTCACACATGGTAGGGCCTGCGGTTTGCCCCTGAACGACAACTCGGAGCGGCTTTACTTTTTGGAAGCGGACCTGGCGCCCTATTTTCCAGACGAAGTCATGACGCACCTGTGCGCCTGCAGCCCGGTGTTGGACGACTACCAGCACATGGGCCTGCGCCGTCTGCCGCAGGGTGACTTGCCGGTGCTGGTAGCGGCCCGGCTGAGCCTGAGCTTTCCCATTTTGTTCAAGGCCGTGCCCCTGTGGGCAGTCCCGGCCATCGGGGCACCCTACCGCTGCTGGTTCTCAGACGGTGGCATTTGCGCCAACTTTCCGATTCACCTGTTTGATGCCGTGCTGCCACGCTGGCCCACCTTTGGCATCACGTTGGTGGACCGCAAGCATGCGTCGGCCAAGGTTGGGGACATCTGGGTCGACGAGGCAAATACGGCGCCACCGGAACTCAGCCAACCGGCCTCTAAACTGCGCCCCGCGCCGCCCAGCCTGGGCCGCCTGTTCACATTTCTGGGCAGCATTCTCAATGCCGCCCGCCTTTGGAACGACAACGCCACCGCCCGCCTGCCCGGTGTGCGCGAGCGCATCGTCAAAATTTACCTGGACCCTGAGGGCAGCCAAGGCGGCTTGAACCTGACCATGCCGCCGCAAGACCTGCTGGCGCTGGCCAGCCTGGGCCAGCAGGCCGGTCAGGCGCTGGTTGACCGGTACATCACAGCTGCGCCCGGCAACCAGACCGGCTGTCAGCCACCCAACGCATGGGAGGTCCACCGCTGGGTTCGTTTCAACACCTTTGTTCGGGCGATTCAGGACAAGATGCATGGCTTTACCCAATCCGCCCGGCGTGCACCGCACACCCAACCGCTGGGCGGGCTGACCAACTCGCTGGACCAGTCCCTGAGCCCGAAGCCAATCGCCAGCCCATACGTTTTGACGACCCGCCAAGCGCAGGCACTCAGAAATGTGGAACTGGCCCTGGCCCAACTGGAGGCCAACCTCGACACAGCAGCGGTCACCCAACCGTTTGAACCCAGTCCGCAACCCGAACTGCGACTGCGCGCAACCCTTTGAAAGCCCCCGGGCTAGGCTATACTGCTGCCCTGTCTTGTGTCCAACCAACTCAAGACATCGGCGCTTTAGCTCAGTCGGTTAGAGCGATGGAATCATAATCCACAGGTCCGCGGTTCGAATCCGTGAAGCGCCACCAGTCACAGCCCGCATGGGATATGGAAAGCCTGCTACTTAATTGCTAGCAGGCTTTTTCATTGGTGTCGCGCTATGCATGCCGTTTTCAATAGGCCTCCAACCCTTGTAAATATTGGCTCGTTAGCTATTCAATGGGGAGCACTCGGCAGGGCTTGCCTGGCGGCCAGGCTGCGTCGCGAAGCCGACGCCGTTACCCCGATGCTGGCGACACTGCGCCTGTAAGATCAGGCCGAGGGAAACCCTCAATCAAGCGGAACCACCTCGACATGCATCTCGAAGATCTCAAACCGTGGGTCGGTAAGACCGAAACCCTGGAAGACCATGTCACCTTGGCCCCGATGGCAGCACTGGCGGCGACGCTAGACCGCGACGATCCGCCGCCCAGGCTCGGCGATGACCTGGCACCCTGCTGGCATTGGCTCTACTTTCTGCCCGTGCATCCGCTGGCCACAATTGCCACGGACGGCCACCCGAAGCGGGGCGGCTTCTTGCCCCCGGTTGCGCTGCCGCGCCGTATGTGGGGCGGCAGCCGTTTGGCGTTCATGCATCCGCAGCGGGCCGGATCGACCGTGACCCGCACCAGCCGTATCGCCGACATCAGCGCCAAACAGGGGCGCAGCGGCCCTCTCGTCTTCGTGCGGGTACACCACGAGCTGTCTGATGCCCAAGGCCTGGCCATCGTTGAAGACCATGACATCGTCTACCGCGAGATGCCCCTGGCCGGCGAGACCCCGCCACAAGCACCGGCGGCCCGCACAGACGAAAAGTACAGCCGCCGGATAACGCCCGACCCGGTGCTGTTGTTACGGTATTCGGCCTTGACATTCAATGGGCACCGCATCCATTACGACCGTCCGTACGCGGTGGGCGAGGAGGCCTACCCGGGCCTTGTGGTGCACGGGCCGCTGATCGCGACCTTGCTCATCGACCAGTTGCGACGCCAGTACCCCACGGCGCAGGTCAAAACCTTCGAATTCAAGGCGATCAGCCCCCTGTTCGATACGGCGCATTTTGATATTTGCGGCCGGCTCGATGGTGACCTTGCAACCCTGTGGGCGCGCGGACCCCAAGGCCAACTGGCCATCCAAGCCACGGCGACACTTGCCAGCCACTGAACCAGAAAAAAAAATCCATGAAGACCGAAGGCGCCCAGACTCACCAGGAAATCCGCGACGCAGTGCGGGCGCTGTGCGTGCAGTACCCGGATGCCTATTTCCGCAAAATCGACCAGGAACGCGGATACCCAGAAGCCTTCGTCAACGCCCTAACCCAGGCCGGCTGGCTGGCAGCCCTGATCCCGCAGGCCTACGGCGGCCCGGGCCTGTCCATGGCCGAGGCCTCGGTCATCATGGAGGAGATCAACCGCTCGGGCGGCAATTCGGGCGCCTGCCATGGGCAGATGTATGTGATGAACAGCATTGTGTTCAGTGGCTCCGAGGCGCAGAAAACCTTCTACCTGCCCAA
>CAJAXU010000509.1 GCA_903948045.1 uncultured beta proteobacterium
CCTTGGCCGACTGTAGAGCGACGGCTGATCAGGGTCAGTTTTGTGTGACTACTGGGTACGGATTTGTGTGAATGGACGGCTGCGTTTACCCCTTGCTGCCTGTGCGCGCCGGCTGGATCATTACCTTGCTTACACTTGGACTGGATGCCACGTCTGACCCAAGCACCCAATTTGGCTATTGCCACTCTGTGGGCAGACGCGCTCATCGCAGAGGGCATCGATGCCAGTGTCCGGCGGCAGTTTCTCTCAAGTGCCGCGGGCCAGTTGCCCCCGGATCAATGCCTGCCGGAAATCTGGTTCAAACACACGGAGCAAGAAGCAAGGGCAAAGCAGGTGCTGCATGACCTGCAGAACGTACCGCAGCAACGCTGGTTTTGTACTTGTGGCGAGCTTATAGAGGGCGGATTTCAGCAGTGTTGGAACTGTGGCGTCTTGATGCCACAGTAAGCTTGCTCGGGAAGTTTCTGTCCTGCAATGCTGAACGTTGCCAAATACAAGATTCTGACTTTTTCGTACGGCGCCAAATGTTAAGTGTCAATGCGCGCAGCACGGCGTGGTCTTGGCGGATAACGCAACCAAGACCAGACAACCAGGGCGCCGAAGACCGTATAGACCAACGCAAAGGCCCACAGCGGGCCTTCGTAATAGAGCAACCGCTGAACCCAGTACTCGATGAAGCTGCGCTCATATCCCGCTTGACCAGCCATCGCTCGTAGATTTGATTCAAGTACCGTGAGGCCGCAGTAGCGACCGAGCCATGCTTGAACTACGACGACACCAATGGCCAGAAGGTGGACCACGCGCCACCAAAAGTAATTTACCCAGGACCAGCCGCGCCAATTGCCAACCAGCACTGCTGGAAATCCGAGAACAACAAAGATAACGACTGCGAAGTGCAGAACAAGGACGGCATTTGCGAGAGTCTGATAGGGCACTGCGGCTCCGTCAGCGAAGCTTGGGGCTTAGGGGGAGTGGACGATGTCTTCGCCAGCTGCAGCGAAGGGTTAAGCGATTGCCAACAAGGGCCGTCAAGCGGACAACATTGCTATCCACCTTTTTCAGCGCCTAGCAATAGCAGTTTGTGAGCAGCACTTTTGTACAACATCGACGACGCGATATGAAGCTCGCTAGAACGTCAAAACACAGTCTTTTCAAACCGCGCCAAAAGCGCTGCGTTCTGGCCGGACCACGCATCGAGCGCGACAGAATCCCGGGCCGTCAGCCAATTCAGAAATGCGAGCGCCAATTGGCGTGTGGCCACTTTGACCTTGGGGTTGTGTGCTGCGCCTCCGGTGCCCATGCGGTCAGTGAACATGCTGTGCGACCCATCCTTGAATACTGCCAAAAACTTGGCGGCACGCGTGGCGGCGCCTGTGGCTTGGTAAAGAACCAAACGGTCATCTACGCCCGAGCTGTAACCTGGAATTTGAATGTCATCCGCCATCGCGGTAATGTGAAGCGTGGGCACGTCAATGCCAGATACTATTTTCAGGGGATCACCAAAGCCATAAAACGGAGGGGCCGATATCAGAATTGCGGCGCTAAAGCGGGGGTCTTTAACCGACACGGTGCTGCCATTTGTGTCGACTTTGGCACCCGCGAGCAGCATGGTCGTGTTGGCTCCGTATGAGTGACCTGCCGCCACCAGGCGACGGGCATTAATGACTTTGCCCACCGGTTCGACCAAGAGCCGGTCGACTGCGAATTTGACATCTTTCACACGATTCAAAGCCTCGATGTCTTGGGCAGCGTCTGACAATCGGGAAACAAGGGACAGTGGGTTGCCGCGCCAGATCTGACGATCGCTGCCCACGTGTTGCACATGTAGGCTGGCGTACCCGTGGGCGGCAAAGTAGCGCCCAAGGTAGCTGTAGCCGTCTCTCGATCCGCCGATGCCATGAGAAAAAACAACCATCGGCACCGCACCAGCTTTGAGTGGCTCCACAGGTAGGTAAATCTTGACGGGCACTTCCCGGTCACGGGCTGCGTCTTTCCACTGAAAATTCTGCGTTGTGAATAGTGCCGGGTCTACCGAAACCGTTTTGGCAGCAGCGGCAACGATTTCAGCTTCCGTGGGTGGCGTTGGCTCCACGTTGGCTGATGGATTTGCGTGTACGCAAATGGCTCCCAGTCCAAGCAAGCCCGCTGCAGCCCACTGGTAGTAGGCGCGTTTGAATCGCAAAAGGAACCCCAGACATTCTTGAGCTGGAGTGTGGAAACTGAAGGACATCATCGTCTTGAGTTTGCCCGCTAATGGCGCATTGGGATCAGTGGGGTCCCTAAAGGCTTGAAGATCGCTGGGACAAAGGGTCGTTTTGTCGGAAGAGTATTCTCCCGGGGCCAGAACGACGACACTCTGGCTAAAGGGTATATCCATGTCGTCAAAAATATTTGAGTTTGGCCAAGTGCGGCCTGAATACGCTGTTCCTGTTCTAAACGAACGTGCGGTACGTGCCGCTGCAGGCATCTTGTTCTTCCTGGCCGTGATCAGTTTCATGAACGCTTGGCTCACCGGGAACTTTCCGCCGACCCGTGTGTTTGTGGTCTGCTTTTTGATTGAGTTCACCATCCGCATCTTCATCAACCCGCGTTTCGCACCAGTGATGATTCTGGGTGAATGGATCGTGCGCAAGCAATTACCCGAATGGTCAGGGGCACCGCAAAAGCGCTTTGCATGGAGTATCGGCTTCGTTTTGGCTGCAACCATGTTGTATTTGGTGGTGTTCAACAACGTCATCGGACCCATCAACCTAGTCGTGTGCTCGCTCTGCTTGCTCTTGATGTTCTTTGAGACAGCATTCGGCATTTGTATCGGCTGCCAGATTTACAACCTGCTGAACAAAGAAAAAGCCCAGCTTTGCCCTGGCGGCGTTTGCGAAATTCCGCCTGATCAAATTCCAAAGATATCCATGGCTCAAACGCTGATCCTGATTGTCTTTGCCGCTGCAATGTTCGCCGTTGCGCAATGGGTGTACAACACTGCGCCCGCTCCCGTGAGTGAGTTACCCCCTTCGGCCGCCTCACAGCCTGCCGTTGCTGTCGATCCCGCAGAAGCGGAGCGATGCAAGGTGCCTGACTTTGCCAAAGCTATGGGCCATGAAGAAAAGTGGAGGCTGCACAATAATTGCAAGTAACGACTGCAATGGGTCGTATTCGGTCAGGCACTACCGGTTGCGGCTTACCGTGGAGGTCGCGCAATTGGCTTGACTGACTGACAGTTCCTGGCCAAGCCCTACCCTCCCCCTGTACCGCCGCGGCGCTGACGCTCGCAGAGTTCTGATCAAAGACCGACCACCCGAATCCCTAAGGACCAACCAGGTGGACATGTCGGTGACTGTTGTAACGGCCACGTCAATACACAACGGGTCCCGGAGGTGGGGGAGTCTTGCTGTTCGGTGGAAACATAGCACTGTAGTGGCTGGCCACTAGTGCATGCCCAGGAACCACGCTTTTTGGGGTGGCATGGGTCATGGTGCCGTTTGGGCGACTCAGCCCTTTCGACAGAGCTAAATCCTTTGTTCACGCAGGGTCAGTTTTGTGTGACTACTGGGTACGGATTTGTGTGAATGGACGCTAGGCGCGACCAACTGCATCTTTAGATCATTCTGGGGGCAAATCCAGAGGTATTGCGGTACTGAGATCTTCCGAGC
>CAJAXU010000510.1 GCA_903948045.1 uncultured beta proteobacterium
CTGAAAACGGATGCTCGCGGTCACCTCACAGTCACCGATGATTTCTTAAGGGTCTTGTTGCATCGGCCAGAATTGGCGCCGATAGAGAATTCATGCGCTCATGAAATTCAAATTCACGAGCGCCTGATCGAAAGTCCTCGGCTCAGGCTCGAGGCATCTGAATTGGCTAGCATCAAAGACCCTGATGCTGCAGAAAACATGCGCGTTTGGCTGCGCTTTCGTGATCGCATTTTGGCCAAACCCACTTTAGAAGCCAGCTACTGGGCCTTGTGTGATGGCGCGCGCGCTGGCCAAGGCCCGTGCCGAGCTGCAGCCCGGCGCCTGGCTGGTCAGCCTGGAGTTTGCGGTGGGCGGTGAGCCGCCGAGCGGCCGGCTTGACGGCGTGCAGGGCCGGCCGGTCTGGTTGTACCAGATCGGTTGAGTCCCGTGCACGCATGCTTCTAAAACAATAGCGCAGTAACCAATCGCAACAAGGCTTGCAGCCTGTTTTCATCCTGGGTTTTGCGCTGTATCAGACCGGTGCAGAGGCGAGCAAGTTATACCGTGCCAT
Source organism: uncultured beta proteobacterium (assembly GCA_903948045.1). Lineage (GTDB taxonomy): Bacteria > Pseudomonadota > Gammaproteobacteria > Burkholderiales > Burkholderiaceae_C > Rhodoferax. The sequence goes on from CAJAXU010000510.1 coordinate 551, forward strand.
GGACAAGCTCGACTACACCAAGGACTTGAAACAGCTGTACCAGCCATCCGCCCGGGCCGTGGTGCAGGTCGTGGTGCCGCGCCTGAATTACCTGATGCTCGATGGCCGGGGTGACCCAAACACCTCGCCGGCCTACCAGCACGCGGTTGAAACCCTATTTGCCCTGTCCTACACCATCAAGTTTCTGGTCAAGAAAGGCCCGCTGGCCGTCGATTATCGGGTGATGCCACTCGAAGGGCTGTGGTGGGCCGATGACATGGCCAGCTTTGCCACCCTGGATAAATCCAACTGGCAGTGGACGGCGATGGTGGTGCAGCCGGATCTGGTGCCGCCCGACTTGGTGGCACAGGCCTTGGCCCAGCACCAACAAAAAGCGGGCGCGGCTGAAGCGGTGGTGCCGCGTTTTGTGGCCTGGGAAGAGGGCCTGTGTGCCCAGACGCTGCATGTGGGCCCGTTCTCCGACATGGGGCCGACCATCGCGCGGCTGCACCGCTTCATTGCCGAGGCTGGCTGCCAGCCGGCCGGCAAACACCATGAAATCTACCTGAGCGACATCCGCCGGGCGGCGCCGGCGCGGTGGAAAACGGTGCTGCGCCAGCCGATGGCGCGCGGGGCCGCATAGCGGTTCGGCCGGGCCTTATCCGACGTTGTGCACCAGCCGCCCCACCCGCGCCGCGGCCCGGGCGCGTACCAGGTCGTCCAGCAGCGCATCGACCCAGCGGGGAAAATCCTGCTCTGCAAAGTGCTGCTGGTAGATCCGGGCAAAGTAGGGCGTGGTGCGGGCCCAGTGGATCAGGGCGTCGTTGTCCACGGTTTGCAATTCGAGCAGCTTGAACTTCAGCAAGACCTTGACGCCATGGCGAAGATGTTTGGCCGGGTCGGCCACAAAACTGTCAAGTCGTGAGCGGGCGTAGGCCAGCGCGGCGGCCGGGTTAGCAAACACCGCACCGTGGCCGGGGATCACCACCGCCGGCTTCAGCGCCTCGATCACATCCAAGGTGCGGGCCACGGCATCAAAGGCCTGCTCGCCTTCGAGTTCAGGAAAGACCACGCCAAAACCGCGCTCCCACAGGGCATCGGCCGACAGCAGCACGCGCGCTGTAGGCTCAAACAGCACCACGGAATGGGTGTCATGCCCGGGCGCGGCGTGCACCTGCCACAGCCGATCGCCCAGCCGGACTTCGGTGCCCGGCTGCAGCAGTGCGTCAAACCGGAACGGCGGGCAACTCTGGCCGGTGGGCGCGTAGGTCAGCGCGTCCACATCCCAGTGCCGCACCGACTCGGCCAGCCCGGGCGGTATGGCGGTGCGCAGCGCCGGGTAATGGCCTTGCAGGGCGGCGTTGCCGCCGCAGTGGTCGCTGTGCAAATGGGTATTGACCAATTGGTCCAGCGGCCGCTCGCCCAGCGCCGACGCCACCAGGGCCAGGGTTTGCGGCGCATGGCTGGCGTAGCCGCTGTCGACCAGCGCGGTACTGTCTTGGCCCAGCAACAGGATGTTGTTGGACGACAGCCACCCGCGTTCGAACACCCGGATGTCTGGGGGCAGCAAGGATGATGGCATGGGGATGGGCAGGGTGCGGTGAGGTTTGATTATCAGGTCAGGGCCGCAATAAGTGACGATGTACAATTTATACATCATGCCCACAACCCAAACCCTGGCCCGCACCCAAATCTACCTGAGTCAGGCGCAGCAAACCCGCCTAGCCGCTGCCTGTCGGCGCTCGGCGGTGACCAAGAGCGAGTTGATTCGACGAGCGATAGACCAGTTTTTGGACCAGCAAGCCCCGGCTGACCCGGCGAGCAAAGCGCAACGGGTCAGCGGGCTGGTGGGTCTCTGGGCGCAGCGCGACGAGATGGCGGACCCTGGCGCCTATGTCAGCGCCTTGCGCGCCCCGCGCTTTTGAACCATGGCCAGCTCGACCAGGGCCACCGCAGGCGGCACCCGTGTACTGATCGACTCGGATGTCCTCATCTGGCTGATGCGCGGCAACGCCAGGGCGGTGGCACTTATCGAGCAGACCCCTGACTGGGTCATTTCAGCGGTGTCTTACATGGAGCTGGTGCAGGGATGCCGCGACAAGGCTGAGCTCAAGGCCCTGCAAAAAGCGTTCCGATCAAGTGAGACCGAAGCACAGACAGACATCTTGCCGCTGACGCCAACCATCAGCCAACTGGCCTGCACCCTGGTTGAAAAATATGCCTTGTCCCACAGCGTTCATATGGCGGATGCCTTGATCGCCGCCACTGCGATCAGCCACGCCATGCCGCTGATCACAGCCAACAAGAAACACTTTTCAGTGATTAACGGCTTGCAAATCCAGGTTTTCAAACCGTGAGACGAAGCCGCCTTACAGCGTAAAAATCTTCCCCGGATTCATGATGTTGTGCGGGTCCAGCGCCTGCTTGATGGTGCGCATCATGGCCACGGCGCCGGTGCCGGCTTCGGTCAGCAGGAAGTCCATCTTGTGCAGGCCCACGCCGTGTTCGCCGCTGCAGGTGCCTTCCAGGCGCAGGGCGCGCGCCACCAGCGCATGGTTGAGCCGCTCGGCAGTGACGCGTTCGCTCGGAATATTGGGGTCGAGCAGGTAGCCGAAGTGAAAGTTGCCATCCCCCACGTGGCCGACCAGAAAATAGGCCAGGCCACTGGCGTCGGCCTCGGCCACCGAATCAAGCAGGCAATCGGCCAACCGGCTGATCGGTACGCAGGTGTCGGTGGAGATGGCGCGGCAGCCGGGCTTGGACTGGATGGCGGCAAAGTAGGCGTTATGTCGCGCCGTCCAGAGCCGGGTGCGCTCCTCGGGTGTGGTGGCCCATTCAAAGGCATTTCCACCCTGCTCGGCCGCAATCTCCTGCACCACTTCGGCCTGCTCCTTGACCGAGGCTGGCGAGCCATGAAACTCCATCAGCAGCTGCGGTTCTTCGCGCAGGCCCAGCTTGGAGTGGGCGTTGACCATGCGCACCGTGTTGGCGTCGATCAGCTCGACCCGGGCAATCGGGATGCCCATCTGGATGATTTGGATGGTGGTGCGAACTGCCGCCTCAATGCTCGGGAACGAGCAGACCGCAGCCGAGATGGCCTCGGGCAGCGGGTAGAGCTTGACCGTGACCTCGGTGATCACGCCCAGCGTGCCTTCGCTGCCCACCATCAGGCGCGTCAGGTCATAGCCGGCCGATGATTTTTTAGCCCGGGTGCCGGTGCGGATCACCTCGCCGCTGGCGGTCACGACTTCGAGCGCCAGCACGTTCTCACGCATGGTGCCGTAGCGCACGGCGTTGGTGCCGCTGGCACGGGTGGCGCTCATGCCGCCCAGGGTGGCGTCAGCGCCGGGGTCGATCGGAAAGAATAGCCCGGTGCTTTTGACCGCCTCGTTGAGCTGCTTGCGCGTCACGCCTGGCTGCACCGTTACCGTCAGGTCTTCGGCGTTGATGGTCAGCACCTGGTTCATGCGGCTCACATCAATGCTGATGCCGCCTTGTACCGCCAGCAGGTGGCCCTCCAGTGAGGAGCCGACGCCAAACGGGATCACCGGCACCCGGTACTGGCTGGCCAGCGTCACCACCTCGGCCACCTCTTGGGTACTCAGGGCAAACACCACGGCCGCCGGCGGCGGCACGCTGGTAAAGGCCGACTCATCCCGGCCATGCTGCTCGCGCACCACCAGCGCGGTGGAGCAGCGATCGGCAAAGCGGGCTTTCAGTGTGGTCAGCAAGGCGTCGGGCACCTCACGCTGCAGGACGGCGGGGGCCAGGTGGTCGGCGGAGGTGGGGGCGTTCATGCGGGTGGGCTTTCAAAAGCATAGGGTTTGTATTTTGCTGCAACAATCGCCCGACTCAAAGGAAAACCATCATGGGACAACGACTGACACAAATTGCCACCCGTACCGGCGACGGCGGCACCACCGGGCTGGGCGACAACACGCGGGTTTCGAAAAATAGCCTGCGTGTGCACGCCATGGGCGACGTGGACGAGCTCAACTCCAACCTCGGCGTGCTGCTGTGCGAGGACATGCCAGCCGGTGTGCGGGTGTTGCTGGTGGAGATCCAGCACGAGCTGTTCAACCTGGGCGGCGAGTTGTCGATCCCTGGGTTTGAGCTGCTCAAGCCCGAGGCGGTGCTGGCGCTGGACCAGGCACTGGCTGAGCACAACGCCACGCTGCCGCCTCTGGCCGAATTCATCTTGCCGGCTGGCACCCGCGCTGCCTCGGTGGCCCACGTCTGCCGCACCGTGGCGCGGCGCGCCGAGCGTGCGGTGGTGGCGCTGGGCAATGAAGAGGCGCTGAAAGACACGCCGCGCCAGTACCTGAACCGGCTGTCCGACCTGATGTTTGTGCTGGCGCGGGTGCTGAACCGCCACCGTGGCGATGGCTCCGTGGGCGATGACGTTTACTGGAAGAGTGAACGCATGGCCAAGGCGGCCGACCACTAGGCTCAGCCCCCGGCCCCAGCGGCCGGCTTAGCTCTGGGCTGACTCAAAGAATCGCACCGTATTGCGCCCTGCGCTTTTGGCTTGGTACATCGCATGATCGGCCTGGCGCAGGATTTCATCTATGCCCAGGCGTTGATCGGCAAACAGCGTGACGCCGACACTGGGCGAGCTGCGGACACTGTAGCCCTTGATGCTGTAGGGTTGGTTCAGGCTGCTGAGTAATTTTTCGGCGACCGTGTTGGCCTTTTGCTTGGCGTCAGACAGGTCGGCATTCAGGTCCGACAGCATCACCACGAACTCATCGCCGCCCAAGCGTGCTGCCGTGTCGCTAAGACGCATGCTTTGCAACAGCCGGTCAGCCACCTGCTTCAAGAGCAGGTCGCCCACCTCGTGGCCATGGGTGTCGTTGATGGTCTTGAAATTGTCGAGATCAATGTACATCAAGGCCCCTTGGCGTTGATGTCGGGCACAGTTTGCCAATGCCTTGTCCAGCTGAAGGTGCAGAAACCGACGGTTAGGCAGCCCGGTCAGCGCATCGTGGAGGGCTTGGTGCTGCACTTGCGCCTCGGCTGCCTTGCGCGCACTGATATCGGCGATAAATGCCGTGAAATGCTGAATGCCACCGATCTGCAGAGGGATGATCGCCACCTCCACCGGAAACGCCTCGCCGTTGCGCCTGACAGCCTGCAACTCCATCCGATCCATCGGTGTGGCCGTGTTGACAAAATCTGGCTGCCAAGCGTTCATGACCGGGTCGTCTAGCTGGTTTGTCGCAAATACGGTCTGCGCAAACGACAGGCCGCAGGCCTCGGCACTCGACAGCCCAAACAGTGCCTGGGCGCGAGGGTTCCACGAGGTGATCAGACCTTGGGCATCGAACTCGATCACCGCATCCAGCGAGCGATCCAGCACGCTGCGCAACCTGGCCTGGGTTGACACTAGGGCCAGTTTCGTCTGACAGGCCTTATGCCCCATGACCAGCAGCGCCGGGATGAAGCACAGCAGCATGAAGGCCGTGGCCTGGCCGAGCGCTGTGTGGAGAAACGCCGCCGTGATCGTCGGCGGTAGCAGGGCGGCCACAATAAACACGGCCAAGGCTTTCTGTTGTGAGGACAGTGTGCTGGTGGCCACGCCACACACACACAGCAGTAGGCCGAGGAACAGGGTCAGTTCGGGTGTGGCAGCGGTGTAGGGCATGAACAGGCTGGGGCCCGTGCCCCAGGCCACCCCGGCCAGCAACGACTGCCCAACATACAGCCGTTGCCATCGGGGATGGGTCGTCGGGGTATGTCTTGCGCTTTGAAAGGCGCGCCACAGCACATAAGCGCTGGCAACACAGGCCCAACACGTCAGACACCAGATCAGCAGCAAACGATGGGGCAGCACGCGCCACCAGATCAGGGATGCGAGCACGGGGATCAGGGTGGTCATGACCAGGATCAGCGGCAGTTGCTGGTAGCCCGCCCGCAGCAGCTGCCCCTCGACGTCCACCGCCAGATGCGGCCAACTGGTGTCAGCAGCCCTCATGGCGGCGCCTGGTGTGTTCAAGGGCTGGAACCACAAGGCTCAGCGCGGCGCCAGCACGGCCATGGTGATGCGCGACACGCAGGTCAGCTCGCCGGCCTCGTTGTGCATGTCAATCTGCCAGACCTGGGTGGTGCGGCCGATGTGGACCGGGCGAGCCACGCCGGTGACCCAGCCGCTGGTGGCGCTTTTCAGGTGGTTGGCATTGATGTCCAGGCCCACGGCGCGGTGGCCCTCGGGGCTGCTGAAGGCCGCGCCGCAGGAGCCCAGGGTTTCAGCCAGCACCACGCTGACGCCGCCGTGCAACAGGCCGTAGGGCTGCTTGGTGCGGGTGTCGACCGGTACACGGGCGCTGATGAAGTCGTCACCGACCTCCAGGAACTCGATGCCCAGGTGGGCCACGGCCGTGTCGTGGTGAATAGCGGTCAGCTCCGCCACGGAGACTGGTTTTTTCCAGATGCGCATCAAAAATCCGAAGAGTGAGATTGGCGTTGACTATACGGTCTGCCCAACCCACCTGCCGGCCTCAGGGTTCGCACGAGTTGAAGGGGCGCGGCGCTTCATGCCATCATGTCGACCATGCAAGCCCCCTTCATTCCACAGATCACCCTGTACCGGCAATGGCTGGCGCGTGAGCGCGGCCTGGATTTTGACAGTTACGACGCGTTATGGCGCTGGTCCACCACCGACCTGGACGCCTTCTGGCAAAGCGTCTGGGACTACTTTGAGCTGCAGTCACCCACCCCCCACACCCGGGTGTGCGATGGCGCCGCCATGCCCTACACCCGCTGGTTCACCGGCGCCCAGCTGAACTACGCGCACCAGGTGATGCGCCATGTGGCGCCGGCCGCCGCGGCCGGGCTGCCGGCCATCGTCAGCCACAACGAAGACAGTCTGGGCCAGCGCGGCGCCAGCGAACTGTCGTGGCCGCAATTACAGCAGCAGGTGGCCGCCCTGGCCCTGCACCTGCGCGCGCAAGGCGTGCAGCCCGGCGACCGCGTGGCCGCCTACTTGCCCAACATCCCCGAGGCGATGGTGGCCTTTTTGGCTACCGTCAGCATTGGTGGCGTCTGGAGCATCTGCGCGCCTGACATGGGCACCCAGGCCGTGCTGGACCGCTTCAAGCAAATTGAGCCACGGGTGCTGATCGCCTGTGACGGCGTGCGCTACGGCGGCCGTGCGCTCGACCGCAGCGGCGTGGTGGCCGAGCTGCTGGCGGCCTTGCCCACGGTGCAGCATGTCTTGGTACACCGGTCTGGCCTGGAGACAACTACTAAAACAATAGCAAACTATCTAGACCTGACAAGGGTTACAGCCCGAAATGATGCTGAAGTTGCACAGTTTGAACCGCTTTGGTTGCCGTTTGACCACCCGCTGTGGATTGTTTATTCCAGCGGCACCACGGGTCTGCCCAAGCCCATCGTGCACGGCCATGGCGGCACCGTCATCGTGGCGCTGGCGCTCAAGGTGCTGCACAACGACGTGGGCAGCAGCTACGCCGCCAACTCGCTGGGTGAGCGCTACCACTGGTACAGCTCCACCGGCTGGGTGATGTGGAACGCGCAGATGAGCGGCCTGCTCAACGGCACCACCTGCTGCATCTACGACGGCAACCCGGCAGGCCGCACCGTGGACGAAGCCGGCAACAAGTTGGCCCCCGATTGGGGCACGCTGTGGCGCTTTGGCGCTGATGTGGGCGCCACCTTTTTCGGCGCCGGCGCGGCTTTCTTTGCCAACTGCCAAAAAGCCGGTCTGGACCTGAGCACCTGCGGCGAGCTGCGCCAAGTGCGTGCCCTGGGCACCACCGGCTCGCCCCTGAGCACGGATGCCCAAAATTGGGGCACCAGCCAGTTCCGGAATCTGCACGCCATGGGCGAGGTAAGCGAAAACGCACACGTGGGGGCGCAATTTTCCGCCGGGCCGCCCCAAGGAAAATTAGCCCCCTGGGGGGGCAGCGAGCCACACGCAGTGAGCGAGCGTGGGGGCAACATCTGGTGGAGCAACATCTCCGGCGGCACCGACTTTGCCGGTGCTTTCATTGGCGGCAACCGCGAGCTGCCTCAGGTGCCGGGCGAGATGCAGTGCCGCTTGCTGGGCTGCGCGGTGGAGGCCTGGAACGAGCAGGGCGAGCCGGTGATCGGCGAGGTGGGTGAGCTGGTGTGCAGCCAGCCCATCCCCAGCATGCCGCTGTATTTTTGGGGCGATGCCGGCCACCAGCGCTACCTGTCGAGCTAC
>CAJAXU010000511.1 GCA_903948045.1 uncultured beta proteobacterium
GCACGTCGTCAATGCCCTTGGGCTTGACGATGGGCGGCAGGGTGCCCAAGTCGCGCGGTAGCCAGTCCTGGTTGGCGTTGAGCACGTCGTACAGGCGCACCAGCGCTTCGGTTCGCGGCACGCCCACCTTGAACTGCACCGTCAGTACGGCCTGGCCCGGCCGTGCCACCGAATAGGTGTGCTCCACGCCGGCGATCTGGCCCAGCACCTGCTCAGCCGGACGCGCCACCATGTTTTGCACATCGGCGCTGCTGGCGCCGGGGAAGGCGATCAACACATTGGCCATGGTGACGTTGATCTGCGGCTCTTCTTCGCGCGGTGTCACCAGCACCGCGAACAGGCCTAACAACATCGCGACCAGCGCGAGCAAAGGGGTCAGGGCATGGTTTTGAAACGCTTCGGCAATCCGGCCGGACGCTCCCAAGGCAGTCTTCTTTGTCATGGTGCGCTCACTTGGTCGCCGCAGGCGCGGCTGCGGGTACCGCCTGGGCCATCCCGGCTTGCACCGGGTCCAGAGCGATGCGCTCGCCCTCAGCCAGGCCCGCCAGGATCTCCACGCCCTGCGCGCCATGCGAGGCGCCAAGCCGAACCGTGCGCAGGGCAAAGCCCTTGCCTGACACCACATAAACCGCCGTCAGCTCACCGCGGCGCAACACACTGCCAACGGGTGCCAGCAGGCGGCTGACCTGGGCGCCGGCAAAGCGGACCCGCACCTGCTGGCCAGGCAGCAAGGCCTTGGCCGACTCGGCGGTCAATTCCAGCCGCCACTCGACGGTTTGCGACACCGGATCGGCGCTGGGCACCGTGCTTTTAGCGGCGGGCTTGACCCAGCGCCCGTCCGGCAAACGAATTTCAAGCAGCGAAGCGCTGCGTGCGGCGCCGGCGCGCGACACTGGCACCTGCACCACCACGCGCAGTGGCAATGGCGCATACAGCGTCAGCAGGGGTTTGCCCGGTACCGCCAAGTCACCGGCCTCGGCCTGGGTCTGCAGCACCCAGCCGTCAAACGGGGCCGTGACACGGGTAAAGCCCTGCGCCAGCGCCGATTGCCGCAGCCCGGCATCGGCCTGGTCGCGCACGGCTTGCGTCGTTTTCAGCTGCGCCTGCGCGGTATCGAGCGCCGCTGCACTCAGAAAGCCGCGAGCCTGCAGATCTCGCGTGCGTTCAAAGCTGGCTTGCGCGTTGAACAGCTCAGCCTGTGCCTGCGCCAACTGCGCCTGGCTGCGCTGCACACCGGTCTGGGCCTCCCGGTCATCAATGGTAGCCAACAACTGCCCGCGTTTAACCCGGTCGCCGGCACGAACCAGCAGACTCAATACCCGGCCGTTGGCTTGTGCGGCCACGGTGCTCTGGCGCACCGGCTGCACCACCCCATCAAGCTCAAAGCCGGTTGCCACCGGCGCCAACTGCAGCGCAGCCACGGGCACCTGCTGGGGGGCTTGAGCCCAAGCGTTGGCCAGTGTGGCCAGCGCAGAGAACAGCCACAGGGAGCGAACCGCGCGCGACCAAGCACTGAATTGTTGTGTAGACATGGAACCACCTTTTATACTGCAGACAGTATATGCGGTATACCCCATGGGGTACCTTGAGCAAGCGCAAAAAAGCCCCTGACGCTGCCGGCAGGGGCTAATGCTGGCTGGATCCGGCGGCCCGGATTTCGCTCAGAACGGGATATCGTCGTCCATGTCGTCAAAGCCGCTGGCAGGGCGGGCGGCAGCCGGCGCCGGGCGCTGCGCTGGCGCGGCAGGACGGGACACTGGCGCCGGACGTGAGTAACCACCGCCACCGCCACCGCCATCATCGGCACCAGGGCCGCCCATGCCCTCACGTTTGCCCAGCAATTGCATTTCGGTGGCGATGATGTCGACGGTGTTTTTCTCAACACCGGCTTGGTCAGTGTATTTGCCGTATTTCAACCGGCCTTCCACGTAAATGGGCTGGCCTTTCTTGACGTATTCACCGGCAATTTCGGCCAGTCGGTCGTAAAAGGTGACGCGGTGCCACTGGGTGTCTTCAATGGTTTCGCCGGAATTCTTGTCTTTACGACGTGACGACGTGGCCACGCTGACATTGGCCACCGCCTGCCCGGACGGCAGGTAACGGATTTCGGGATCGCGGCCACAGTTGCCGACGAGAATGACTTTGTTGACCGATGCCATGGTGTGTTCCTCCAGAGTTTGTCCAATTATCCAGCCTTTGGCGCCGCTTGCGTCAGTCCGAGCGGGCAAACTCGCGGTAGAGTCCTGCTGCATGAAACGCCTGCCCCCGCTCAATGCCCTGCGTGCCTTTGAGGCAGCCGCCCGAACGGCCAGCTTCACCAAAGCTGGCGAACTGCTGCATGTCACACAGGGCGCCATCAGCCGTCAGATCAAGCAGCTCGAGGACTGGCTGGGCAAACCGGTGTTCATTCGCCACTCGCACGGTCTGGTGTTGACGCCGGCGGGCAGCGTGCTGGCCAAGAGCATTGATCAGGCGTTTGGCAACCTGGCCAATGCGGTGGACCAGATCCAAAACCTGGGCGTGCGCCAGCGTATTTCGGTCAACGTGCCGGAGACCTTTGCCTCACGCTGGCTGGCGCCGCGCTTGCGCGGCTTTCACAGCCGGCACCCCGACATCGACCTGTCGATCACCACCAACGCCGTGGCCAGCCTGCGCGAGGCCCGGCAATATGACTGCCTGGTGATGTACCTGGCCGAGCCCTGGGCGTCGTGTGATTGCCGACTGTTGCGCCAGGAACAGCACATCGCCGTGGCAAGTCCCGAATTGTGGTCAGACGGCCAGGCTCCGAGCTTAGGCAAAGCCACCCTGCTGCACATCCTGGCCGGCGCCAAGCGCTTGCCGGTATGGGAAAACTGGCTGGCCGCCAAGGGCTTGCGCCTGGTCGATGCCCGCCCGGGCATCGCCTTTTCCACCATGGACCAGGCGATCAATGCCGCGGTGTCGGGCGCCGGCGTGGCGGTGGTCGACGCGCCGATGGTGGAGCGAGACCTGCGAGAACACCGCCTGCGCCGGCTCGACGAGCACGAACTCATCGGCCCGCAGGGCTACTGGTTTGTGGAGCCGCGTGAGCGCGGTGTGCAAGATGCCGCTCACAGCGCCGTGGTGGCGCTGTTTCAGGCTTGGCTGTTGGCGGTCAGCCGGGCTCAGTAGGCGGGCACGACCACGCCGCGCCCGGCGATGGCCAGGGGGATCGTGGCGTAGGTGGTGGCACCAAATACACGGTCGGCCAGATCGACCGCGACCGCAGGGTTGGGCGCCGCCAACTCGTCGGCCAGCGACGCAGGTGTGACACTGCCGGCATTTTTGTCGTAGTAGAAAGCGCCGCCTGCTGAGGTGCAGGCATTGGTGGGCGCATAAGTGATATTCGACGAGCTCGCCGCCTCAAGTGTCGGCCTCCACTTCCCAGTCGTATCGTTGAAGCTGATGTTCTGACGCTGGAAAAAGTCTTTCAGGGTATGGCTGCTGCCCGGACCAGCCCAGTTGCAAATAAAGCCCTTGATGGTACCGGTGCTGCTGGCAATGTCATCACCGTAGCCGAAGTAAGCCTCACCGTCTCGCGCCTCGGTCGTCGAGTTGAAATTCAAACCGATATTGAAGACGCGGGTGTTGCCATCGTCTAGTCCTGCCTGCCAGCCAAAGGTGTAATTACCTTTCATCGTGGTCGGGTCGTAGACCGCGCCAAAGCGGTTGAAGTTATTGGCCCAACCCTTGGTGCCGCTCCATTTGCCGGCCGGGTCTAGTTGGCCGTCACTAGAAAAATTAGCATAACTGGTGGCCAGAGGCGTGGCAGTGCCGGCACCGCAGTAGTTACCTTCGCGGTGCACCAAGGTCATCGCGGTACGCGTGGTGCGTGTGTATTTCAGGGTCCCGACGTCGACCGTGCCAGGCGCTTTTCCATTGCAATTTTGCAGGTCAGACCCGCCCCGGGTCACCGCGTAGGTGAGCAAGCCGCTGTACTCATTCTTGCTGGCACCTGGCGCGTGGCTCAGGCGGATCTCGGCATTGCGGGTGCCCGAGCTGTGGGTGAAGCTGAAGGCGACTGAGTAGCTGTAAGAGCCAGCCACCGGTTGCGAGATCGTGGCTGTGGTGAAGGCCACGTCCGGGCTGAAGGCGACGTTCATTTCCGCCTTGAGATCCACCGTGGCGCCAACTGCAGGCAGGCTTTTGCCAGCGGTGTTGGCCACGTTGATCAGGCTGGCCAGCGTCATCAGGCTGGTGTTGCTGCGCAGGGCCACGCCGTCCATACGGGCGTCGAGCTGCGCCGCAGCACAGGCCCAGTCGGTGGCGGTATCGACCGCGGTCCAGATGCCGACGTCGCCGCTGGGCAGCGTTCCGTCCTTAGGCGGATTCCCAGCAACCCAGTCCGGGTGCCCCTGGTACAAGACCGTCGGCCCATAGCAACCGGCATTGACCGGTGTCTTGAGGAACTTGTCGGCCTTGAAATCGACACCGGCACGCGGGGTGCTGGTGCCGGTCAGCAGGGCATTGACCGCATTGGCAGACTTCAGGTAGCGGGGTGACCGGGAGGCTGCCGCCTGAGCGTCGGCCATCGGCAACAGTCGGCCGGCTGCGGCCCCTGCCGCACGCAGGTCGCCCTGGGCCAAAGCCAGTGCCAGTGCGCGAAACCGGACTGATGGCGCGGCCTGGGCAAGCGTTATCGACGTGCTTTCCATACCCACCGGTGAGGCCACGGCCAACCCCGCCGGGAACACATTCGCACCATCAATGGCCGAACTCGAAGTGCTGGGGGTGCTGGAGGATGCACCGCCTCCACCGCACCCCGCGAGACAAAGCAGCAAGGCTGCGCCCAGGGAAGACAAACCGACCATCGACAACGGCTTCATTCACCTACTCCTTTCAAGGTTAATAGAATTCTCAAACGGCAGTTGAGATTTGTCAATATGGTCTTTCCCAATCGCCATAGACAAGACACAAGCTGCTGGTCGGCGGGGCTTTCCGCGGGCGAGCGCCTATGATGCGAGGTTGCCTGCGCCACCCAAACCCATGCCCCTACCTGACACCGATCCCCCCCGCCTGCCCCAGCCCCACCACGCCCACCAGATCAGCATCCGGGGTGCCCGCACTCACAACCTCAAGAACATCGACGTCGACATTCCGCGCAACCAGCTGGTGGTGATTACCGGCCTGAGCGGTTCGGGCAAATCCAGCCTGGCGTTTGACACCCTGTACGCCGAAGGGCAGCGGCGCTATGTGGAGAGCCTGTCCACCTATGCCCGGCAGTTCCTGCAACTGATGGACAAGCCCGATGTGGATGTGATCGAGGGCCTGAGCCCGGCGATCTCCATCGAGCAAAAGGCCACCTCGCACAACCCGCCCTCCACGGTGGGCCGGTGACCGAGATCCACGGATAGGTAATTCAAACGTACGAGCTGAAAAATAGCACCACCTGCGGGTCACCACGCCCCTGAGCCGAGTCGCGCCGAGCCATCGATGAGGGCCCGGAACCCGAGACTGTCCGACATACCTCCCTTCTCAGCAGTGCCAGGCGCAGCCCTACCCCGCAGCGTTGGTAAATCCACTGCAGCCATTGCTCACCAACTGACGCGCTGATCCACCTCATCATCCGGCGCCACTTGGGCCGCCTCGTCCCAATCTGCCACAACCTCGACACCATCGCCCATCTGCGCGTCCCACCCGTCCCACAGCGGCGGCCCGCGTGCGGGCGTGATGCGCGGCGGTTCTGCATCCACCCCGATGTGGCCCAGTATTTGGCGAATGTCAGCGCTGTATGTGATGAAGGCGATGATGCGCATTGGCCCGCCACAGATGGGGCATACCAGTGGGAACACCTCGTAGATGCGGGCAATCAGCACCGC
>CAJAXU010000512.1 GCA_903948045.1 uncultured beta proteobacterium
ATCAATTTGTGCAGCACCATCCACAGGATGGAGAGCGCAAACAAGGTCTTGAGTTCCCGAGTTCCTGTCAGGCGTCTCCTCTATCTCGGCGCAGGACAGCCAGGTATTCAAGGCACTGAAGGTCAAGCTACCCAGTCAAACCCAGCAGATGAGCCTCTTGTAGGGGCACGTTTTAACACCGAGTCCAATGAAATCAAACACTTGCGCGCGTAACTGTCGAAGACCGGAAGCCTCTTTGAATCTCAATCTGCAACTCAAAAAGACCCGCAAACAAGTGTTCCTTGAGCAGATGGAGCGAGTTGTTCCCTGGGCTGATTTGGTCGCCCTGGTTGCGTCGTATTACCCCGAAGGCAAGAACGGCCGCCCGCCGTTTCCATTGATGACCATGCTGCGCATCCACTTCATGCAGCAATGGTTCGCCCTGTCAGACCCGGCCATGGAAGATCCCTTCTTCGATACACCGCTTTACCGTGAGTTTGCGCAGCTTGAAGAGTTTGCGCGGATGCCTGACGAGTCCACCATCCTGCGGTTTCGCCACCGGCTGGAAAAGCACAAGCTGGCCGAACAAATGCTCATCACCGTCAACGACCTTCTGATTGCCAAGGGGCTGTTGCTCAAAACTGGCACGGTGGTGGATGCCACATTGATTGCAGGGCTCACCTCCACAAAGAACAAAGACCGTGCACGTCACCCCGACATGCACTCCAGAAAAAAGGGCAACCAGTGGTACTTTGGCATGAAGGCTCACATCGGAGCGGATGCTGAATCAGGCTTGGTCCACCCGGTACGAGTCACCTCCGGGCATGTCAGTGACATTGCAGAAGGAAACACACTCTTGAATGGTGACGAATCGGTTGCCTTTGGCGATGCGGGTTACCAAGGAATCGAGAAACGAGCGGACGCAACGCCTGATATCACCTGGCACGTTGCTATGCGTCCGGGCAAACGAAAAGAGCTCGACAAAGACAACGAGGCCGATGTCATGATCGACAAGGCGGAGAAGCTCAAGGCTGGCATCAGGGCCAAGGTGGAACATCCGTTTCGGGTGATCAAGCGCCAGTTTGGATTTGTGAAAGTGCGCTATCGCGGTTTGAAGAAAAACACAGCGCAGCTGGTGACGCTTTTTGCCTTGTCCAATTTGTGGATGGTGCGCGGCAAATTGATAGCGGCGCAGGGATGAGTGCGTCTGCAAACCGGGCGAAGGCGCTACAAAGCGCGAAAATGGCCCATACGGGGACAGAAAACGACGCGATTTCGCGGGATTACTCGTGAAATCTCACTATTTGAAAATTAGCCGACCGCTACTTCATATGGTCAGCAGTTGTTCAGAGCATCCCAAGGGTGCGGGTATCACGGTAGATTTCCGTGGTGCAGCAGAGTCTGAAACGGCTGTCGACGTTGCTACGGGCAAGACTGTGATGCGCATCAACTCCAAGTTTTACCGCCCTGCCGAAGTTGAATTGCTGATTGGCAACTCGGCCAAGGCCAAGGCCAAGCTGGGCTGGGAGCCTAAGACGACCCTAGAGCAGCTTTGCCAGATGATGGTGGAAGCCGACTTGCGGCGTAACAAAGCCGGGTTTTCGTTTTGAACATACTGCTGACTGGCGCGCAAGGTTTCACAGGGCGCCATTTTGTGGCGGCAGCGCAGGCCCTTGGCCACACGGTGCGGCCTTTGCTGGCCGATTTGACCGACAAGCCCGCTTTGGCCGCCGAAGTGCACCATGCGGTGCCAGACGCAGTGGTCCACCTGGCGGGCATCAGTTTTGTGGGCCATGTTGACGAAGCGGCGTTTTACGCTGTCAATGTGGTGGGCACCACCAATCTGCTTGGCTCGCTGGCAAAGCTGCCCCACCCCCCCAAAAAGGTCTTGCTGGCCAGCAGTGCCAATGTGTACGGCAACTGTGATGCGTCGCCCATCAATGAAGCGCAGGCAGCAGCACCGGTCAACCACTATGCCATGAGCAAGCTGGCCATGGAGGGAATGGCACGCACCTATACCGACCGACTGCCAATCGTGATTACCCGGCCTTTCAACTACACTGGTACTGGCCACGACCCCAACTTTGTCATTCCAAAGTTGGTGGACCATTTTGCCAAGCGTGCGCCGCGCATTGCCTTGGGCAACCTGCACGTGGAGCGCGAATTCAACGATGTTCACATGGTGTGCGCGGCCTACCTTCACCTGCTCAATGTTGGCGAGCCTGGCCACACTTACAACGTCTGCTCCGGGCAGCCGCATACCTTGCAAAGCGTTATTGAAGAGCTGACCCGCCTAACCCAACATGACATGCAAGTGGAGGTGAACTCTGCCTTTGTGCGTGCCAATGAGCTGCACCGCCTGTGCGGAGACCCCGGCAAGTTGCATCGTTTGCTCGCCCAGCACGGCGTCACGCTCAAGCCGCCCTCTTTGCACGCGATGCTTGGCGAAATGCTGGCCGCGGCTACCTGATATGCGTGTGGCCTTTAACGCCACAGCCCTACTGAGTCCGCTCACGGGCATTGGCCAATACGGATTCCAGTTGGCTAAAAACTTGGCCACGCTGCCCGGCCTGGACTTGGATTACTTTTACGGTGCGTTTTGGGACAACAACCTTAAAGACGACGGCGTCACTGGCTCTGCGGCAGCCGCCTTGCCTTGGTTGCGGCGGCATATCCCTTACTCCTACGAGCTGCGACGGTGGGTGCAAAACAACCGGTTTGCCCGGTATGCCAAGCCATCGCGGTTTGACTTGTACCATGAGCCCAACATACTGCCCCTGCGCTTTGACGGCCCCACGGTCGTTACGGTGCATGATTTGTCCTGGATTCGTTACCCTGAAACACATCCGGTAGAACGTGTTCGCGCGATGAACCGCTACTTTGAAGCGGGGCTAGAGCAAGCCAGCGCCGTCATCACCGATGCCCAATCTGTCAAGCAGGAGTTGCTGGAGACGTTTGGCCTGTCGCCCGACTTCGTGACCGCGATTCCCCTTGGGGTGGACGCCACCTTTGCCCCACAGGATGCGGCCCAGACCCGATATGCCCGAGACAAGCACGGGCTGGCGCATGGCCGGTATTTTTTGGCCGTGGGTACCCTGGAGCCGCGCAAAAACCTGTCTACTGCGCTGCTGGCGTACCAGCAGTTGCCGGCAGACCTGCGTGCGCAGTACCCCTTGGTGCTCATTGGCATGAAGGGCTGGCACACCAGCGCGCTAGAGCGGCAGATGGCACCGCTGCTGCAGGCTGGGCAGGTGCGTCAGCTGGGCTACGTCTCGCGCGCTGACCTGGTGTCTTTGATGGCAGGTGCACGTGCGTTAATTTACCCCTCGGTTTACGAGGGGTTCGGCCTGCCGCCCTTGGAGGCCATGGCGTGCGCAACCCCCGTCATTTGCTCAAACGCGTCGTCGCTGCCAGAGGTGGTTGGGGATGCGGGGATAATGGTGGACGCCATGGACGATGTGGCGCTGAGCCTGGCTATGCGCCGCCTTGCAGACGATGAGGCTTGCTGGCTGGAATTGAAACACCGATCGCTGCGCCGTGCGCAGCAGTTCACCTGGGCAGCGTGCGCCGACAAGACGCTGGCGGTGTACCAGTCGATCGTGAGCTAGTTAACAACAGACAAGCAGTCAAATCGTGAGGGTTCTGCATTTTTTCAAGACAGCACTGCCCGAGTCCAGGGGCGGGATAGAGCAGGTTATCAACCAGCTGTGCCGGGGTGCCAGCCAGCACGGGATCCAGAGCGATGTTCTGGCGCTGTCACAGGGGGCCGACAAAAGCAGCTTTGATTACGACGGCTACCGCAACCACCGTGCCAAGCTGGATTTTCATTTGGCGTCCACCGGGTTTTCGCTCTCTGCTTTCGCCCGGTTTGCCGATCTGGCCAGGCAGGCAGACCTGATCCACTACCATTTTCCCTGGCCCTTTATGGATTTGGTGCACTTTGCGACGCGCGTGAACAAGCCTTCGCTGGTGACCTACCACTCGGATGTGGTCCGGCAAAAAAACCTGTTGCGCGTTTACCGCCCGCTGATGAATGCTTTTTTGGGTAGCACCAACAGCATCGTGGCGTCGTCGCCCAATTACCTGGAAACCAGCGACGTGCTGCAAAAGTTTGAAGACAAGGTGTCGGTCATCACTTACGGGCTGGATAAATCAACCTATCCTGTGCCGGCGGCCTCAGAACTGGCTGCCTGGGCGGACAAACTGGGCCCCAAGTTTTTCCTTTTTGTGGGGGTGCTGCGCTATTACAAGGGTTTGCATATTTTGATTGACGCAGCCCAGGGCCTAGACTACCCCATCGTGATTGCCGGTGCCGGACCCATCGAGGCAGATTTGAAGCAGCAGGTACGTGACCTGGGGCTGAAGAACATTCATTTTCTGGGGCATCTGTCAGAGGCAGACAAGGCCGCCTTGCTCACCCTGTGCTATGCGGTCGTGTTCCCGTCTCATCTGCGGTCTGAAGCGTTTGGCATCTCCTTGTTAGAAGGGGCCATGTTCGGCAAACCGATGATCTCCAGTGAAATCGGCACGGGTACGACTTTTATCAATATAGCCAACGAAACCGGTTTGGTGGTGCCACCCAGCAATCCTGTGGCACTGCACAATGCCATGCAGCAACTGTGGGACCAGCCCGACGAGGCGGCCAAAATGGGGCGGCGCGCCGAGGCGCGCTACTGGAGCCATTTCACCGCAGACAAGATGGTTGCGGCCTACGTGGCGCTCTACGAGAAACTGGTGGCTAACATAATTCAACCTGAGGTTGCGGATACCTACCGCCCCTCTGCCTGAGGGACCAATCCCATGACTGAAAAATACTATGTGGCGGGCCATAAGGGCCTGGTGGGCTCGGCGATTGTCAGGTGCCTGGTAGCGCAGGGCGTCGCCCTCGAGCAGATGGTCACCCGAAGCCGCCAGCAACTGGACCTGTGCAACCAGCAGGCGGTGCATGATTTTTTTGCGGCCGAGCGGCCTACCCAGGTTTACATGGCAGCGGCCAAGGTGGGCGGCATTTACGCCAACAACACCTATCCCGCAGACTTTATTTACGACAACCTGATGGTGCAGGCCAACGTGATCCACGCAGCACATATGTACGAGGTGCAAAAGTTGATGTTTTTGGGCTCAAGCTGCATTTACCCGCGCCTAGCTGCGCAGCCCATGACCGAAGATGCCCTGATGGCCGGCATGCTGGAACCAACCAACGAGCCTTATGGTGTAGCCAAGATTGCCGGCATCAAGCTGTGCGAAAGCTACAACCGACAGCATGGGCGCGATTACCGCAGCGTGATGCCCACCAACCTGTACGGCCCTGGCGACAACTACCACCCCGAAAACAGCCACGTGATACCGGCACTGATTCGCCGCTTTCATGAGGCCAAGGTCAGCGGTGCGCCAGAGGTGGCCATCTGGGGCACCGGCACGCCCCGGCGTGAGTTTTTGTTTGTGGACGATATGGCTGCAGCCAGTGTGTTTGTGATGCAGTTGCCATTGGAGACCTACCAGTCCCAGACCAAGCCCATGCAAAGCCACATCAACGTCGGCTCGGGCAGCGATGTGACCATCGCCGAGCTTGCACGCTCGGTGGCACAAGCCGTGGGCTACCAGGGCGCCGTGACTTTTGACACCTCAAAACCCGATGGCGCACCGCGCAAATGGATGGACAGCAGCAAGCTAAATACCCTGGGCTGGCAGGCCAAGACACCCCTGGCCCACGGGCTGGCGGCGGCTTACCACGATTTTTTGCAGTGCTATTGGTCCAACATTGATCCCAACTAGCAGATTGAAACCATGACGCTATTGGTAACTGGCGGCGCCGGCTTTATCGGTGCCAATTTTGTGTTGGATTGGCTCAGTGCCTCGGATGAGCCGGTGCTCAACCTGGACAAGCTCACCTACGCCGGCAACCCGGAAAACCTGGCCGCGCTGCAGGGTGATGCCAGGCATGTGTTTGTGAAGGGTGACATTGGCGACTCAGCCCTGCTGCCGCAGCTGCTGGCGCAACACCAACCCCGTGCGGTGGTCAACTTTGCGGCTGAGAGCCATGTGGACCGCTCCATCCACGGCCCTGAAGACTTCATCCAGACCAATGTGGTCGGCACCACGCGGCTGCTGCAAAGCGTGCGCAGCTACTGGCAGGGCCTGGGCGATGCCGAGCGCGCCGCCTTTCGCTTCTTGCACGTGTCCACCGACGAGGTCTATGGCAGCCTGGGCCCGGGTGATGCCGCCTTTACGGAAACCCATCGTTACGAGCCCAACAGCCCCTACTCGGCCAGCAAGGCAGCCAGCGACCATCTGGTGCGCGCCTGGCACCATACCTACGGCCTGCCGGTGCTCACCACCAACTGCAGCAACAACTACGGCCCGTATCACTTTCCAGAAAAACTCATCCCGCTGATGATCGTCAACGCGCTGGCGGGCAAGCCGCTGCCGGTGTACGGCGACGGCCAGCAAATCCGCGATTGGCTTTATGTCGCAGACCATTGCAGCGCCATCCGCCGCGTGCTGCAGGCAGGCCGGGTGGGTGAGGTCTACAACGTGGGCGGCTGGAACGAAAAGCCCAACCTGGAGATCGTGCACACGGTGTGCGCATTGTTGGATGAGCTGCGCCCGCGCGCCGATGGCCACAGTTACCGCAGCCAGATCAGCTTCGTCAAAGACCGCCCCGGCCACGATCGCCGCTACGCCATCGACGCCCGCAAGATCGAGCAAGAGTTGGGCTGGCGCCCCGCTGAAACCTTTGACACCGGCATCCGCAAAACCGTGCAGTGGTACCTGGCGCATCCCGACTGGGTGGCCCATGTGCAAAGCGGCGCTTACCGCGACTGGGTGATGAAGCAATATGTGGAGTAGCTGTTTGATATCCTGTTGTAATATCCTAGCGTGATATGACAACAGGAGGGCCGATGAGCGTTACAGCAAAACTCTTTATGAGTGGCCGCAGCCAGGCCATCCGGCTACCCGCCAAGCTGCGCCTGGACGCCAAAGAGGTGCGCATTGAGCAGGTGGGCAACGCGCTGTGGGTGCAGGCCGAGCCAGAGCCCGGGCAAAACATGGCCGATTGGCTCGCCACGTTTTACCAGACCACTGAGCCATTGCCTGCGGCCTACCTGCCCGATCGCCTCGACGCGCCGCCGCAATCGCGGGACTGGTCATAAGCCGTCATGCGCCGCACGCTCGACACCAATATTTGCAGCTACATCTTGCGTCGTCATCCCGTGGCGATGATAGAACGCTTCGCTGGGCTGGATCGTGCCCAGCTTTGGCTGTCGGCCATCGTGGCGGCAGAGCTGCGTTTTGGTGCGGTCAAGCTGGGTTCTGCCCGTTTTGCAGCTGCAGTGGAGTCCTGGCTGGCCGGGTTTGAGGTGCGGCCCTGGCCTGTGGATGCAACGCGCCAGTATGCAAACATCCGGCACGCGCTGGAGCGGGCCGGGCAACCCATCGGGGGAATGGACCTGATGATTGCCGCCCACGCGTTGGCCGAAGACGCTGTTCTTGTGACCAACAACGCGCGCGAATTTCTGCGGGTTCCCGGTCTTGCGGTGGAAGAGTGGGCGCTGCCTCTATGAAAATCCTGCTGCTCGGTAAAAACGGCCAGGTCGGCTGGGAGCTACAGCGCAGCCTGGCACCACTGGGCGAGCTGGTGGCGCCTGGGCGGGATGACACTGCCTTGTGCGGCGACCTGAGCAATTTGGATGGCCTGGCGCGAACCGTGCAAACCGTGCGGCCTGATGTGATCGTCAACGCCGCCGCGCACACCGCGGTAGACCGGGCCGAGAGCGAGCCCGAGTTGGCCCACACCCTCAACGCCTTGGCGCCCGGCGTGCTGGCGCGCGAAGCCGGCAAACTTGGCGCCTGGCTGGTGCACTACAGCACCGACTACGTGTTTGATGGCAGCGGCAGCCGCCCCTGGACCGAAACCGATGCGCCAGCCCCATTGAGCGTCTATGGCCGCAGCAAGCTCGAAGGCGAGCGCTTGATCCAGGCCGCCTGCCCGCAGCACCTGATTTTTCGCACCAGCTGGGTCTATGCCGCGCGCGGTGGCAACTTTGCCAAGACCATGCTGCGCCTGGCCCAGGAGCGTGAGCGCCTGACGGTGATCAACGACCAGTTTGGCGCCCCCACTGGTGCCGAGCTGATTGCCGACGTCACCGCCCACGCCCTGCGCCAGTGCCTGCGCCAGCCTGTCGGCGCTGGTCTGTACCACCTGGCCGCCAGTGGCGAGACTACTTGGCATGGTTATGCCAATCAGGTGCTGGCCCTTGCCAAACTTATCGACAGTGCTATCAAAATCAAAGCAACCGAGGTGGCGCCGGTGCCTAGCAGTGCTTTTGCCACGGCAGCCCGGCGGCCGCTTAATTCCCGGCTGGGCTGCCAAAAATTACAGGCAAATTTTGGACTGACGTTGCCCAATTGGGCTTGTGGCGTCGAAAAAATGATGAGGGAGGTTTGCGAGGCGCTACCTATAATCAAGTAGCCAGGGGAAAAAAAATGGAATCGGAAGTCGATCAAGTTAGTCTGCTGGACCTATTGCTGGTCCTGGCAGAAAACACCAAGCTACTGTTGCTGGGGCCTGTTGCTGCAGGGCTGATGGCGTTGGCCGGCTCGTTTGCCTTGCCACAAAAATTTATCAGCGAAGCTATTTTGGCTATACCGGCCAGCCCACAACCAGCAGCGCAAGCCGCTTCCCTGATGCGGTCGCCCTTGGTGCTAGACCCGGTTATTGTGGCGTTTGACCTGGCGCAAGGCCGGTCTGTCAGCATGGCTCGCCAGGCTCTATCTGAGTCGGTCAAGGCAACCGTGGGCAAAGACGGACTCTTGCGGCTTGAGCTCACCGGTCCATCGCCAGCGCAGGCCCAGGCGCTGGCTAATGCTGTCATTGACGCTTGGGTCAAGACAACCAAGCCCGCCGAGCAGGATCGAAAAGACATTGAAACGCGCCTGAGCTACGCCAAGACTTCATTGGACGGGGTGACCGCCCTGCTGGCACGTTTGTCTAAAGAATCCGGCAGTTACCTGGCGCAGCCGCTGAGCCGTGGTGAGGCCGGTACCACACTGGCGTCGGTAGGTGACCTGCAATCGCGCTATGTCAACGAAGTGCTCAATCTGACGCGTACATTGCAAGGCCTGAGCCGCGATGTTGTGGTGCAACCCCCCACCCTGCCAACTGAGCACGTGTCGCCAAAAAAATCCATGATCGCCACTCTTGCCGCGCTGGGTACCGGTTTTGCATTGCTACTTTGGGTGTTCATGCGCCAATCCTGGAGAGCACTCGCCACCCGACCTGAGGCTGCGGACAAGCTGGACAGGCTGCGCGCTACCATCCGGTTCAAGTAATTTGGGGTTGCCGAAAGCAAAAATTTACAAAGGGGAGGCCAAATGAGCCATTGGTATCTGATCCACACAAAGATTCGCAAAGAACAGTGTGCACTGCAAAATCTAGAGCAGCAAGGTTTTGAGTGTTATCTGCCAGAAATGCACGCAGAAAAGCTTCGGCGTGGCACCATGGCCGTTGTGCCAGAGCCGCTGTTCCCTCGCTACCTGTTCATTCGGCTGGGTACCGGCCTGGAGGGGCAAAGCTGGGCGCCCATCCGCTCGACTACCGGTGTCAGCCGCCTGGTCGCGTTTGGCACGACGCCGGCCAAAGTGGCTGATGAAATGGTGGAGGTCATTCGGTTACAAACCGGCGGCCCAGACAGCTTGCGCCGGCAGTTTGAGTCTGGCCAGGCTATCGTCATTACCCAGGGGCCGTTTGCTGGTCTTGAGGCCATTTATCAGATGAGCGACGGTGAAAGCCGCGTGATGGTGCTGTTGAATATACTGAGCAAAAGCGTCAAGCTGGCGATCGCGCCCACCAGTATCCGTAAGGCCAACTAGAATTCGTTTGGTACGCCTGCGATCAAACTTGGCCGTAAGTGCCAAAATTGATTTGCTTCTACAGAGCGCCGTCCCAGTAAGCTGACCACGATGCGGCATGGCGGTAGCGTTGCCAAGCAAGTTCACCATGACCCAGCGACGATTCCACTATCAAGAAAACACCCGCCCCAGGGTCTTGCGAATGCTGCATCTGTAAATACATGACGAACATTACCCCCGTCATCCTCTGCGGCGGCTCCGGTACGCGTCTCTGGCCGCTCAGCCGCAAGAGCTTCCCCAAGCAGTTTGTGCCGTTCATCGGCAACAAGAGCCTGCTGCAGCTCACGCTTGAGCGTGTCTCACTGCTAAGCAAAAACGTCATCTGCGTCGCTTCGGACGAACACCGTTTTCTGGTGGCTGACGCCCTGCAAGCCGCCAATGTACAAGGCACGGTTTTGCTGGAGCCCGTGGCGCGCAACACCGCAGCCGCCATGGCCATCGCCGCTATAGCCATGGTTGCAGCCAAGCCGGAAGACCTGCTGCTGTTCTGCCCCTCAGACCATCACATTCCCGATGCCGCAGCCTTTGCCAGGGTGGTCCAGCAAGGCGTTGCCGCTGCGCAAGCCGGCGCCATCGTTACCTTCGGTATCACGCCCACCTTCCCCAGCACCGCTTACGGCTACATCCGTCAAGGCAGTGCCCGGGCAGACGGTGCATTCAATGTCGAAGGCTTTACAGAAAAACCCGCCCAACACAAGGCCGAGGCCTTGCTGCTCTCAGGCAGCGCGCTCTGGAACGCTGGCATCTTTTTGTGCTCAGCCCAAACCCTGCTCAGCGCTTTAGGGCAGCACGCGCCTGACATCCTGCAGGCCTGCCAGCAGGCCATGGCGTCTGCCGCCCAAGATGGCAACTTTGTGCGCCCACATGTACAAGCGTTTGAAGCCTGCCGGGCTGAGAGCATTGACTACGCCGTCATGGAGCACCACGCCAACGTGGCCGTGCTGCCCTTTGCCAGCGCCTGGAGTGATGTCGGCAGCTGGAACGCGGTGGCCGACCTGACGCCCGCCAACCCCGATGGCAACCGCATCAACGGCCAGGGCTTTGCCCTGCACGCCAACAACACCTTTGTGCACGCCCCCCACCGCCCAGTGGTGGTCTTGGGCACGCAAGACTTACTTGTCATCGACACCCCAGACGCCCTGCTGGTTGCAGCCAGCAGCCACGTTGAGCAGGTCAAGCAGGTGGTGGCCCGGCTGGACGCCGACAACATCGCGCAATCCGCCCAGCACCGCAAAGTGGCCCGGCCTTGGGGGGCTTATGACAGCGTCGATGTGGGCGAGCGGCACCAAGTCAAGCGCATCACGGTGCGCCCGGGTGCCAAGCTCAGCCTGCAAATGCACCACCACCGCGCCGAGCACTGGATTGTGGTCAAAGGCACCGCCTTGGTGACCAAGGGCGATGAACAGACCTTGCTCACAGAAAACCAAAGCACCTACATCCCGCTGGGCATCAAGCATCGGCTGGAAAACCCAGGCAAAACCGATTTGGAGCTGATTGAGGTTCAGTCGGGCAGTTACTTAGGTGAAGACGACATTGTGCGGTTTGAGGACACGTACGGCAGAACCAACTCATGAGCCAAGCCAACAAAATCTACGTGGCAGGCCACCGCGGCATGGTCGGCAGCGCCATTGTGCGCACCTTGCAGCAGCAGGGCCAAGGCAACTTCGTCACCCGCACCCACGCCGAGCTGGACCTGACCAACCAAGCCGCCGTGCAAGCCTTCTTTGCTGCAGAAAAACCCACCCAGGTCTACCTGGCCGCTGCCAAAGTAGGCGGCATCCATGCCAACAATACTTACCCGGCTGAGTTCATCTACCAAAACCTGATGATGCAGGCCAACGTGATTGACGCAGCTTTCCGGAGCGGCGTGCAAAAACTGTTGTTCCTTGGCTCCAGCTGCATTTACCCCAAACTCGCCGCGCAGCCTATGGCGGAAGACGCCTTGCTGACCGGCCCTTTAGAGCCCACCAACGAGCCCTACGCCATCGCCAAAATTGCCGGCATCAAACTGTGCGAAAGCTACAACCGCCAGTACGGCCAAAGCCACGGCGTGGACTACCGCAGCGTCATGCCCACCAACCTGTACGGCCCGGGCGACAACTACCACCCCCAAAACAGCCACGTGATCCCGGCCTTGATTCGCCGCTTTCATGAGGCCAAGGTCCATAACGCCCCTATCGTCACCATCTGGGGCAGCGGCACGCCACGGCGTGAATTTTTGTACGTGGACGACATGGCCGCCGCCAGCGTGTTCGTCATGAACCTGCCCAAAGCCACGCTAGCCGCCCACACCCAACCCATGCAAAGCCACATCAACGTCGGCTTTGGTGAAGACATCACCATCAAAGAGCTGGCACTCGCAGTCGGCAAAACCGTCGGTTACCAAGGCGCAATCGACTTTGACACCAGCAAACCCGACGGCTCCCCGCGCAAGCTGATGGACAGCAGTCGGCTGAACGCACTCGGCTGGCAAGCCCAAGTGGGTTTGGACGCAGGCCTTGCCGCCGCCTACCAAGATTTCATCGCCCAAGCAACACCATGACCACACCCCCCAAAGTCGCCCTCATCACCGGCGTCACCGGCCAAGACGGCTCATACCTGGCCGAGTTTTTGCTGGAAAAAGGCTACACCGTGCACGGCATCAAACGCCGGGCCAGCTCATTCAACACCCAGCGCGTAGACCACATCTACCAAGACCCCCATGTGGACAACGCCCGCTTCAAGCTGCATTACGGAGACTTGAGCGACAGCAGCAACCTGACCCGCATCATCCAGGAAACCCAGCCGGACGAAATCTACAACCTGGGCGCACAAAGCCATGTGGCGGTGAGCTTTGAGAGCCCCGAATACA